>NZ_JAPWAL010000014.1:0-48750 GCF_041432905.1 Rothia sp. 27098_8_161
TCAATCTTGCTGTTCGCAACGGTCATGAGGGTCGGAGTGCTACCCGACGCGGCATGGTTGTGGCCGCCCGCAGAACCGTGGTTGTGGCCATTCTGTGCCACCTGGTTTGCGGAAGCGCCGGTCGCCTTCACCTTGAACACCATGCCCAGGGAGCGGTGACCCGCCACGGAGCAGTAGCCTTCCTGGTCGGCGGTAATGACGCCGGCATCAACGGTTTTCGTCTCGCCAGGGTTGATAACGCCGGTGGTTGCGCCGTTATCGAAGGTCAGGTCGTGGGTCATGCCCTTATCGTCGTTGGTGACTTCAACGACCAGGCGGTTACCGGCGGGTACTTCGACCTCGGCGGGGGTGAAACGGTAGTTGCTGGTCGCCTTCACCTGGACGGTGGTGGTCTGACCGGTCGCAGCCACGGAACCCGACGAAGAAACCGACGGCAGGTTCAATGCGGACGGGTTCACCGCAAAGCCCAGCAGGAACGCCATAGCAACCGCGAGTGCCGCCTGGAAGCTCTGCTTGGCGTGCGGGACGGGCTCCGGGGTGAGCGCCTCCTGATTGAAGACGGGCTTCTCGCCGCGGGCGCGTGCTGCCATCATTTCCTTGCGGGTATTCACGGAAGCCTTCACGCCGCGCACCATCAGCGGGATAAAGGCGATAAGTGCTAGGGCACCCACGATGGCGACCGCCATCTTAATGGACTGGCCCACCATGGAGCTGGGCATCATGAAGATCAGCAGCGCCAGATTCACGGCGGTAACGCGACCGGCAGCAAAACGGCTGAACTCCTTATTGGAGGCGCGCACCACCGCCGGGCCGCCACCCATCAGCTGAGGCAGCAGGTAGCTCATCGCACCCAGCAGCACCTGCAGTAGAAAGCCCACCACGAAGATGGGGGTGACCGCACGAATATCCATGACGGCGAACGGGGTGGTTGCCACCATGTAGGCGGTGGCCGCCACGCCAATAATCAGCCAGAGGAAGCCCATGCCGACGCCCATCGGCGGGTACTCGGTTGGGCGCTTGGTGCGCAGGGTACGTACCATCACCCAGGCAACAATAAGCAGACCGACCAGGTAGACGACCAGGCCCGCGGCAGCGAGCGGGCGCATCCCGAATATTGATCCGACAAGTGACAACGCCAAGCCGCCGCACATCAGGTACAGGGCGCGCAGGCTGTAAGTGAGCGCCTTATCAACCATCTTCGTGCGCAACATAGTCGGCCAGAACGTCACCAGCGTACCCACCACGGTAATACCGACGAAGCCGAGCACGTTCACGACCTCGTGCGCGAGCAGGAACTGGGCGTGCAGGGTGCCCTTCAGGTTCGGGTATGCAATCATCGCGCCAAACGTCGCACCGAGGGGCAGCATGAGCGCCGCCGCAATGTAGAAGCGAATCGTCACACCGAACCGCGAAGGCAGAGCCTGGCGCATCTGCTTCAGCAGGTACAGGGCATGCCACGTGACCATGGCGCCCACAATGAGTGCACCAACCACGGTGGCGGCGTAGAGTCCGGGCACGCTCAGCTGACCGATCATGCCGACCATGAGCACGAGAATACCGGCGTTCAGGATGAAGATGCGGCGCACCTGGGTGCCGCGCGCTTCATCGGGGATTTTGATCTTCATGAGCGCTTCGGTGAAGTGCTGCGACCAGATCAGGATCGAGTTCGTAATCAGGCCGAGGGTGACAATGTGCACCAGCAGCCAGCCGCTATTCGGGATAAGCTTATGCACCAGAAGCGCACCGATAAGGGTGAACATCCAGTAAGAGACGGGTTTGGAGGCGCGACGATGCCACGTACCGCGACCGGATGCACGGCGTGCAATCTCTTCGGGGGTGAGGTTCCCGCCGGGTACATCAGCCGGGCGCGCGCCAATGCTCAGGCCGGAGGAGCCGCCTCTGGAGACGCTTGCGGGCTTGCCGCTCGTGTTCTCACCTTCGGGTGGGGTGCCGAGATGTTCACTCACGTGATCACTGCTTTCACTGCTGGTTGTTCGTGGACGTCGGTGTGCGGGTCGGCACCCGGTACCCTTGCATTGGGGCGGGTGCCAATAAGCCCATTATATTGCCCGGGTAGTACCAATTTTGAAGACATGACGTGCATATGAAGGCGGCTCATACCGTGATAGTTGTGCTTGTGCGCTCAACTGATTCTTCCCCTGCGAATCTTCTCCCCAATGCACCTTTCACAGGTGCGCGCGATAAACTATTAGGATTCCAAAATCAGATGCCCGCCCACCCTATGCGCGCATCCGCCGGTACCAAGGTAAGGACAAGCACCTCGTGACAAGGACTGACTCCACCACCCCCATCTGGGGAAAAATCGCTATTGTGGCACTCATCCTCATGGTGGTGTGCGGTTACCTCTTTGAAATCCTTATTAACCCCTTCGGCGGTCTGGACTTTTCCATATACCGCATGGGTGCCATGACCATCTTCGACAATGAGGGGTTTACCAAGGATTTATACGCGCCAGCATTTATTGAAATTGGGGTGTTGAAGCTCCCCTTTACCTATCCGCCGTTTGCGGCTCTAGTCTTCCTGCCCTTTGCGTTCCTGCCGCTTGAGGTAGGCAAAGCCATTATGGTGCTGGGAACCACGGCCGCCGCTTGGTGGCTTTCGGCCACTATCTATAACTATGCCCAGACTTCCGGTCGTGCGTTACCCCTGCAGGGTCGCCTCGGTCGTACCGGAACTATCGCTGCCTTGACCATCGTGGTGATGCTGTGCGGCCCGTGGCGACGTACTTTTGACCTCATGCAGATTAATCCGCTCATTATGGCGCTGATTCTTGCCGATTTTGTGCGTCCGGCAACCCGCGTGCCGCGCGGTGTGCTCGTCGGTATTGCGGGTGGCTTAAAGCTTACTCCGCTGGTCTTCGGCCTTATCCTGCTGGTGCGCCGCGACTGGAAGGGCATCGCGGCCTTAGGCGCCACCTTCCTGGCAACAATTGCGGTCGGTTTTATCCTTTTGCCGAATGAGGCTCCCCAATTCTGGTTCTCAGCAATCTCTGACCCCTCCCGCGTGGGCGACATTAACTTCGTGGATAATATTTCCATCCAGGGTTGGCTCATGCACTTCGGTCTGAAGGGCACAGCCCTCAAGCTCGGCTTCTACGCCCTGGCCGCGCTCAGCATTGCCCTGGTTGCCGTGTTGCTCTACCAGCTTGAACGCCGCGGCAAAACCCTTGCACAGGTGGCCGTGACCGGCACTCTTATGGTGGCACTTTCACCGATTAGCTGGTCGCATCACAATGTTCTCCTGCCGCTACTGCTGGCAGCCCTTATCCTAGACGCATTCCCCACCTTTATGGTGTATCTTCCCTCCGCGGCACAAAAAATTGCGTGCGTGCTGGCGTGGGTGGCCGGTGTGGGCCTGTATATTTCACCGCGTATTATCGGCAGTATCACCCAGCTAGATATGAATGGCTTGGAATTCCTATGGGGGCCCGGCGTAGCTATTGGTGGTTTTCCATCCTTTGCCTTGTGGGCTACGGTCATGTTCTGGTCGGTTGCCGCACTGAGTGCGCCGGTGCGTGGCGCTCCGGTTGAACCAGCCGAAAGCGATGCGCCCCTGGGCTGGTGGGGTGCTCGTGCCGTTGTATCTGAATACGCGGCTACTACTTCTCGGGAGGCAACCGCGTGAGCCGCGAGAAGAATCGCGAGAAGAACGCCGAGGCGGTAGCGTCTATAATCCCGTGGGCTTCGGCATATTTCGCGGTTGCGGAACCGGCTGCTAAAAGCACTGTAGAACGTGCGGAGCCTGCCGCAGAGCCCACAAAACCTGCGCGTCCAGGCTTCTTTGACCGCATCCCCGGCATGCGCAGCGGCGCTCTCTGGGCGCACCTGCTGTTCATCCTGGTTGCCCTCTACGCCTTCGACTACGTGACGCACGCGGCGGCCGACGATATTTACGTGTACCGCCTGGGCGCTGTCTCCCTCGCGGACGGCCCGGACGGCTACCAGCTGTACACCTTCCGCACGCGCGGCCTGCCGTTTACCTACCCGCCGTTTGCGGCGCTGCTCTTCTACCCGCTCGCGTTCCTCACCGAGCCACAGAGCATGCTGCTGATTACCGCCATTATTTGTGCGCTCTGCTACTGGTGCGCGTACCTGCTGTACTCCTACGCGCGTAGCCGCTCGTGGCGTCTGCCGTTGCAGAAGCACCTGGGTCATTGGGGTATGGTGTCGCTGATTGCGGCGCTTATTTGGATGTGCGGCCCGTGGCGTTTGACCACACATTTTGGGCAGATTAACGCCATCATTTTAGTGCTGATTCTCGCTGATTTTATGCGTCCGGCAACCCGCATTCCGCGCGGCGTGCTGCTGGGTATTGCGGCGGGTATTAAGCTGACCCCGCTCGCGTTCGGTCTGCTGCTGCTCATGCGTAAGGACTGGAAGGGCATCGCGACCCTGGGTGCTAGCTTCGCCGCGACCGTGGGTATCGGCTTCCTAGTGATTCGGGAGGAGTCGCTGACGTTCTGGTTCCACGCGGTGCGTGATACTTCGCGTGTGGGCTGGTTCAGCTACTTTGATAATGTGTCAATTATGGGTACGTTGACCCATGCGGGCCTGCAGCATCATCTGACGGCTACCGCCCTGTCGGTGGTGCAGGTGGCGTTGACCCTGCTGATTGTGCTGGTTACGGCGGTTCTGTTGGTTCCGCTGATTCGTGCCCGCGCGCTCATGGCGCAGCTGGCGCTGACCGCGTTCATGATGCTGCAGATTTCGCCGATCAGCTGGTCGCACCACAACACCTGGTACCCGCTGATGCTCGCCGCCGTGGTCATGGAAATCTTCCCGCTCATGTACCAGCGGGTCAGCTCCTTCGTCTTCACGCTGGCTGTTATCTTGGCGACTGCGGCGCTGGTGGGTATGTACATTTCACCGTTCTGGATTGTGCTGGCGCTCTCCCCGCACTTCAACTCGGATCAGATTCTGATGGTGCCCGAGGGATCCCTGGGCCTGATGGCTGGCACTATGCCGTACCAGCTGATGTACCTGTTCATCCTGGTGACGTTCTTCGTGTACCTGGCGAATCGTCAGCTGGTGGAACGTGCGGCATACGCCGCAGGTGCCGAACTGGCAGAGGCGAAGTACTCCCGCTAAAGAAACCGCCTGCTCACGGCGGCTACCTGCTCACGGTTGCTGCCCGCTCACGGTTGCTGCCCGCTCACGGCGGCGGGCGCATCCAGCAGGGGCGTAAGCCCATCCGACAGAACCTCAGAGCATAGACTCCGGGCATAAAAGTATCCCAGTATATAAATATTCCGGTATAAAGTATCCCCCGCACCTATTCGGATGCGGGGGATACTTTTATACCCAGCCTGTTGATCTAGTCAGCCAAGCCACTAGTTAGTGCCGATGCTCCAAATAATTGCGGAGTCGGTACGAACCTGCAGGTAGCTCTTGTTGTTCTGAACCCACTGTATGCTGCCCTTCACAGGCGACATGGTCGAGGAGAAGAACGGGTCGTTCTTAGTTGCGTTCAGAACGCTGAAGCCGCGGCTGGTCGGGCCGCTGGTCTGGAACTCCATAGTCGCCTCGGTGCCTTCGTAGGTGAAAGCGTAGTGGTTCATGGTGCTCTGGAACTTCTCACCCTTCTTGTAGTGGGGTGCGGAGTCTGCATCGTAGACGCGAATGGTCCATTCGCCCTTACCGGTCAGTTCCAGCTTACGGGTGGGGGTGGAGTGGCCGCTCGCGTCAATCCATGCGGTGCCCTTGAGGTCCTTGCCGTCGCGGGTCGAGTCGATAACGCTCACACCTGCGCTGTTGTTGCCCTTCTCATCACGGCTAGAGATGAAGGCGTTAACCACACCATCTGCGGGCTTGAACTCGTAGTAGAGCAGGCCTGTAGACACATCGCCCTTGAGCTTCTCAATCTCGATGGTGTCCTTGTTGTCGGTGATGGTCTTCTTGTATTCCTTGAACTCACCCTCGGGCATCTTCGCTTCAGTAGCAGCGACCTGCGCTGCGGAAGAAGCCTCAGGGGATGCCTCAGCGGAAGTAGCCGCCGTGCTCGCCGACTTGGAAGAATCGGAGGTGGGTGTCGAGCCGCCACGCGGAACCAGCATGACAATCGCCAGGATGATAACAATCAGCAGAGCCAGCACACCACCGATAACACCCCAAATCTTGGTGCCGGAGAACAGACCCTTCTTCTGGGAGTTGTCCTTGCCCTGAGCTGCGGGCTCGGTACCGTAGGGGTTGCTCAGTGCCACGGTTGCCTGGTCCTGACCAGACACCTGACCCGCGTAGGGCTGCTGAGCGTTGTACGGCTGACCCTGGTAGGGGTTGTTTTGATACTGACTGCCCTGGACGTTCTGGCCACCCTGGAAGTTCTGGCCCTGGAAACCATCAGCCTGGTTCAGGTGGAAACCATTCGGTACCTGACCCGCCGGGATGAACGCCGCGTTCTGGTCGCCCTGCGCGTTCTGTCCGGGTTGCTCAGACAGGTTCACGGTACGTTCGGTTTTCGGAGTGTGGAACTTAACCAGCGGGGAGCTCTCGATGGTGTGGGCAGCCTCTTCGGTGGAGGCGGGAACCTCAGCTACGGGACCCTCAGCGACCGGTTCAGCTGCCGCCGGTACCTCGGGAGTAACCTCGGCGACGGGCTCAGCAATAGCGGGCTCAGAAATATCCGGTACTACGGGAGCTTCAACAGCCTCAGCAGCGGGCTCTGCAACAGGTTCGGAAACAACCGGTTCAGAAACAGCGGGATCGGACAGTGCGGAAGACTGGGATGCGAGAACCTGCTCGGGCAGAGTGACACCGGCCAGCGGAACCTGAGTCAGGTGACGCATCGGCTTGGGCCCGGAGGAATCCTCAGCTGACTCAGCCGCGGGTGCCTCTACAACCTGCGCAGCGGGAGCTGCCTCAGCAGCGGGCTCCTTGGGAATCAGTGGCTCAATAGTGGCCTCTTCAACCTGAATGGGTTCGGGCTCGGGCTCTTCGACCCACAGCTGCCAGCCTTCAGGAACGGGACCCCACGCGGGGTCAGGACGCCACGTGGGAGTGGGGGCCCATCCGGCAGGAGGAGCGGGCCAGTTGGGCGGCGGGTTGAAGACGAGTGCCATAAGAAAGTAGCCTTTCTGGTGCTGAAAAAACACCCCGGAAGAGCGGTCATCAGCGACTATGTATATGAGCGTATTATCGCTACAAATTATGGCATAGGTTCAGAAAATGAACCCCGTGAATGGTGGGTTTTGACTGTAATTCACGGCTTTTCAATGGTTTTGAAACATCCCGTATCGATTAGTTCTTGAAGGTTGCCGTATGCGCGGTCACCAGTGAACCCGCGGAGGCTAGGATTAAAGAATGAACACGATACCGCCTCCCGCACCCCCGCAGGTAGCCGCCGGAACCCCCGCAGCTGCTACTGCGCCTGCCGGCCTTGCCTACCACCGTCTCTCCCATGCCGACCCGAAATCCCGTTGGTTCTCACCCCTGCTGGAAGGTCTGCTCGGCGTCGCCGTATTTATTGGCCTCAACCTGATCATTTCAGTCGCCCTGGTTATGTCGGTTAGGGGTTCGGGAGTTTCCCTCCAGGATGTAGCTACGAACCGTGCCGTCATCATGGAACACCCGGCACTGTTCGCGCTGACCTTCCTCTCCCTCGTCGCCATCGTGCCTTCGCTCTTTGTAGCGCGCCTAGTCGTGGGTCCGAAGCCCTGGGGTCTAATCCACTCGGTGGCGGGCCGCCTGCGCCGCTCACTGCTGCTTCCGTACCTGGCTTTGAGCTTCGCGGTTTACGGCATCTACTACGCCGTGATGCTGGTGGTGAGCGGTGCGAACCTGCCTGAATACCATTATTTTCAACCTCCACAGGTTGAATTTTGGGTTTATATAGCGATGATGCTACTCCTCGTACCCGTGCAGTGCTACGCCGAAGAGCTTGCCTACCGCGGCTTCATGATGCAGATGCTTGGCCGCTGGCTCCGCACCCCCTGGTTGCCGATTGTGCTACCCGCAGTACTGTTCATGTTCTCCCACGCATACGACCCCTGGGGTCAGAGCACGATTCTCGCGATGGGTATTTATGCCGGTTTCCTCTGCTGGTACACCGGCGGTCTGGAAGCCTCCATCAGCCTGCACGTGGCAAATAACGTGATCCTGATGCTGCTGTCCATGGTGGCTGGTCTGGATCCCTTCGCCTCCGAGGGCGTGACCCCCGTGGATGCACTGCAGGGTATCGCACTGGAAGGCCTGTACGTGGTGCTCGCCTGCCTGATCTTCAACGCACGCGCTCGCCGCGGCGAGGTTTCACGTGAAACACAGCCGCTCAAGGTTGATAACTAAAGGTTGTGGCGGGTTGCTCTAGCCCAGCTACCCCAACCCACCCGCCCCACTCCATGCGGGCCTCACCAGGGCTCTTGCTCCACACCGCGTGGGCTATCGCCCGGGTCACCTCGTCAACACCCAAGAAAAGGTAGGGTTAAACCATGACTGTTGATGCTGTAAAAAATATTGAAGACCTCGCCGCATTCGTGGCGGATTCGCCGGTCTCTTACCTCGCCGCGCGCACGGTAGCGCGCCGCCTGCAAGCAGCAGGTTTCACCGAGCTTATAGAGACTGAAGCATGGGACCCGCAGGTCGCAACCGGCCGCCACTTTGTCGTTCGCGACGGCGCGATTATCGCCTGGGCTGGCGGCGAGAAGGCGCAGAAGGCAAGCGGCTACCGCGTGTTGGGTGCACACACCGACTCGCCCTCCCTGAAGGTCAAGCCCTCCTCCTCCATCACCACGAAGGGCTGGCACCAGATTGCTGTTGAGAACTACGGCGGCGCACTGCTGAACTCCTTCCTGGACCGCGAACTGTGCGTGGCGGGCCGCCTCACCGTCCTTCAGGGCGGGGAGATGAAGGACCGCCTGGTGCGCACCGGCCCGATTGCGCGCATCCCGCAGCTGGCGCCGCACCTGGACCACAAGCGCAACGAACTGGTGCTGGACAAGCAGTTCAACATGTACCCCGTGTGGGGCGTGGACCCGGCGGAGAATGATGTGCTCGGCTACATGGCGAAGCACGTGATTGACAGCGAGCCGGTCGACCCGGAAAACATTGTGGGTTACGACCTGCTATTCGCTGATTCGCAGCCTCCGTGCCGCTTCGGTGCCGATCAGGAGCTGTTCGCTTCCGGCCGCCTGGATAACCTGTCTTCGGTGCATGCGGGTTTGACCGCCCTGGAGCGTTACGTTGCCGATAATGCGGACGAGTACGCCACCGAGACCGTGATGCTTGCAGCGTTCGACCATGAGGAGCTTGGTTCGGAGTCGCGCAGTGGTGCGGCGGGCCCGTTCCTGGAGGATATTCTGGTGCGCCTGTCCGCTGCGCGTGGTGAGAGCACGGAGGAGTACCGCCGTTCGGTGGCGGCGTCGTTCTGTCTGTCGGCTGATGCCGGTCATCTGGTGCACCCGAACTATCAGGGTCACCACGACCCGACCGTGCAGCCGCTGCCCGGTGGTGGCCCGCTGCTGAAGATTAACGCGAACCAGCGTTATGCAACGGATTCGGTGGGTGCTGGCGTGTTCGCTGCGGCGTGTGCGAAGGTTGGTGTGCCGTATCAGGAATTCGTGTCGAATAACAATATGCCGTGTGGTTCGACGATTGGCCCGATTACGGCGACTCGCCTGGGTATGCGCACTGTGGATGTGGGTATTGGTTTGCTGTCGATGCATTCGATGCGCGAGATGTGCCATGTGGACGATATGGCGTACATGACCCGCGCGGTGGAAGGCTTCTTCCGCCTCTAAATTGAACCCCGCTGAGGTATGAGCAGCTGGGGAGTGGGCGCCGGGAACTTAGGGTTCCCGGCGCCCTTATTTTTAAAAATCTTTCGGGAGGTGTTTACCTCTTGAACAGGGTCTATATTTGCCGTAAAGTAACCCACAATACGTTATATAAGTGTTGCACACTACTTATTTTTGAGAAATTTTCACCAATGATGGTGCACCATTAGCTCGTCACCGGCGTAGCGAGCGAACCTCAACATGAAAGGCGGTTTCTATGTTCTTCGGTATTTCTCTGATCCCACTGGCGGTTTTGATCATTGTGGGTCAGCTGAAGAAAGCACCGCGAACGTCGCCAAACGACCCGGGCTATCGGGAGCAGAAGGAGCAGGCGCGAAAGCACCTGCGCATCCTGGATGTGCTCGGCGTGGGTTTTGCTCTTGCCCTGATGATTATTCAGTGGGGTAACGCCTCGTTCTCGCTTGCTTTTCATGCGTGCGTTATTTGGGTGGTTCCTCGGCAGCTGTATGAGCTCTGGCAGAAGTTCAATGTGTCGCGTGGGGTACTCTTCGCGTGTGCTATTGCGCTAATCATTATTGAGTTTGGGCTGGCGTTCCTGCCTTAGTCCGAGCGTGTAACAGTTGTGGCGGTGACCGAACAACGGTCACCGCCACAACTATTTTTAAGATGAGACAGACTCAGATTAGACGGGGTTCGATTAGACAGGGTTGTCGGGGCTGGGCAGGGTTACCACCTCAGACCAGCGCGTATCTTTAGCGGCCGCACGGTTCGCGTCGCTCTTCTGCTTCACATCGGCTGGCGCCTGCTGCGCCCACGCCTCAAAAGCAACAATGTAGTTCTCAGGGTAGTTTGCCGCGAGTAGCTCCTGGCGGGTCGGGAAGTACTCCTTACCCTCTCGAATATCGACGTAGTTGCTTGCCTTGTAGGGGTCTGCGCTCTGGATGTCACTGCGCGGGCCGGAGGCTACCTTTCCGCTTGCCACGTTATTGTCATCGATAGCGCGCACCCACGCCGCGGCGTAGGCGTGATCGGCCTTGTTCTTCTCGTACAGCGCCAGGCACTCGGCTCCTGCTGATTCAGCTTCGGCACGGGTGGGGAAGTTCGCCTGGTTGCGCACAACATGCCGCGCGGAGACGTAGGAGGGCAGTGCTGTTCCGCGGTCGGCGTTGATGGCTTCCTGCTGCTTGAGGGTTTCAGCTTTCGCGGTTTCGTCAGGTTCAAGGCAGGGGGTGGAGCTCTTCTTCGCCGCGGAAGAGGAAGCGGACCCGGTGGCGCTTGAAGCTGACGGGGATGAAGTCACGGTCGTATTCGAGGGTGCGGGAGTGTTTGATGCCGTGCTGGTGGAGCTACCGCAGGAGGCAAGAAGTAGAGGAAGAATCGCCAGCGCGGCACTGCGTCGTAGACCGCTGGAACGGAATGAAAGAAAAACAGGGGTGTGGGTCATGAGACCACCTCACAAGAGGGATGGAACGATATATTGAGTCTAAACATACCCGAATATTTGATACGTGGTCAATGGAAAATGTCACCTTATTTTTAAAACCAACACTCTAGACACAAGGTGTGCTAACCAGTAGTCTTAAGGTTCTGACCTGCTTAAACATGAGGTAGATAGGGTAAGAGTGTGGGGGCTTTGCAGGTCGCCTACCTATCCCAGGATTGACTTTAGGGCTTAGTGGATAAGAAAAACAATATTGAGGCTATGCGTTCGGTGTTCCGCTACTAGCTTTTTATGCTACTGAAAGGAAATGGCATCATGAATTCTACATATAAGATGTTTGCCGTAGATGAGAAAATAATTTTGTATATCTTGTTTCTCATTGTATTGCAATTTTTCTATATTTTCCCAACTGCCCTGTATGCAGATTTCTATAGATTTGTATCGCCATGTGATAGGTGGCAAAGTGCATATTTCGACTATATACCCTTCTTTGTGGTGGGAGTTGTATCAGCTAGCTTATGGCAGACTTTTAGTATGTGGCTGGGTGTAAAGCTTCGTATAGGAATTTTTTGGATCGCATCGCTATATTTAGTTTTTAAAATGTATGGGACTTATGAAATTTTAAAAGGCAATATCTTAAGTTCATGTAAAGTCCCTACAGAATATATGCATGGAATATTGTGGCCATATGATCTACAGGCATTCATTCTCTGGGGTCCCGATATTATCTCATGCGTTATTTTTATAGCAGTTTTTATTGCATGTTCTAAGCGTAGCTACTGGATACCAACCCTCGCAGCTATAGCCGCATTTGTTGTGCAGTGCGTCATCTTGGTACTGCTCTGGGAATACGTTAGGGGACTTATCTACTTCCTCCTGCAGTAGCGTTGGGCCGTTGAGGTGCAGGCTTTTACGGAGTTCGAGGTTGCATAAAAGGGGTTCCAACCGTGCTCCTCTGGGCATGTTGGCTTCTGCTGATTATCAGGCAAATAACAATATCTGACGCTAGTGTTTTGGTGTCTTGTTCACCTCAAAAGCCCGGTAGTCTCCATGTTTACGCAGGTCAAGGCACTGAATAAGCTTGTTTGTCGAGTTTCTTTCGAGATGTTGGATTTTAAAAAATAAACATAATTTTCTCTTGACCATGTATCAAAACTGCTTGTATATTGAGGGGCAACTCAGTATGCTCCAGCCCACAATGAGGTGACATTATGGCCCTGAATTCTAGGACCCCCAACCCCCGCTATATCGCACTGCGATACGGCGCCGCTCTCTTAACCCTGCCCCTGTTCCTTGCCGCCTGCGGCGGTGCAAACACCGCGGCAAGCAGCACCTCCTCACCCCCCACGGCGAGCGCCTCAGCAACGGCAAGCACCACACCGTACATCAGCTGCTCCTCATACTCCGCCGAAGATCTCGCATCAGCAGAAGCCGCCAAGCCCGCCCCGCGCACCGATGAACAATACCCCGCGTACATCCAGTACCGGCACATCCTCGCAGACGGCGCCCACATCATTGAGCCCAGCGAAATCGACAGCAAATGCCACGCCGCACTCAAAGCAGGGCGCAGCACCCTCCCCGAATACGTTCAAAACATCGATGCCTACAACGCCCACCCCAGCGTCGGAGTCACCGACCCCTTCGCCGGTAGTGAGTACCGAGACATCAAGGACCGCAACGAATTCATCCCCCACCGCGCAGACCTGGAAGAAGCCGCCTACCCCGAGATGATTATTCGTCTCTACGAAAAGTGGTACGAGGCAGCCCCCGCAGACATCAAGACGCTCAGCGACGGCAACCGTGCACGATTCCTCGCCACGAGCGCCTACCAGCAGTGGAAGGCCCAGCCCCAAATCCCCAGCAGCGCCCGCCCATAAGTCCACTCACGCATAATCCCGCTCAAAAACAGTTGTGGCGGTGACCGAATAACGGTCACCGCCACAACTCTTTAAAGGGGCTCCTAGCGGAGCTAGGGGAGGGGTTACTTGCCCTTTACCTCGCGTGCCAGAGCCAGTAGCTCCTCATGCACGGTCGTATCGCCCGTAACCTCCGGGTGGAAAGAAATACCAATCAGGTTGCCCGAACGCACACCCACAATCTTCCCCTCATGACGAGCCGTCACCTGCACACCCTCACCAGTGCCAGTCACAATCGGCGCACGAATAAACGCCGTATCAATAACCACCTCATCACCGGCAGGGGTCAACCACGGCAGGCGCACCTCTGCAGAATCAACCTGCGAACCAAAAGCGTTACGGCCCACCGAAACAGCCAAAATACCCAGCGACTGCTGACCCGGCGCCGGATCATCAATACGCTCCGACAACATAATCAGGCCAGCGCACGTACCCAGGGTCGGCAGACCCGAAGAAATCGCCTCAATCAGCGGCTCACGCACACCAAAAATACGGGTCAAACGGTCAATCGTCGACGACTCACCACCGGGCAGAACCAGCGCATCCAGACCCTCAAGCTGCTCACCGGTACGCACCCAACGTACCTGCGCACCCAAAGATTCCAGCATCTCCGCATGCTCGCTCACGCCGCCCTGCAACGCCAAAACACCAACCGTCAAACCCTCACCCGGCAAAACACCGGTAGGCTGAACCTTCATCACCGCTCCCTTCACAAAACAACAAACACAACAAACACAAGGAGGGTGGGACCCGCCTCAGCGAACCCCACCCCCTCATCAAACACTCACCCCGAATGCGGGGTGCGCGCACGAATTACCAGCCGCGCTCCGCCAGGCGGTGCGGTGCCGGAATGTCAGCAACGTTAATGCCGACCATAGCCTCACCCAGGCCACGAGAAGCCTCAGCAACCTTCTCCGGGTCATTGTAGAAAGCGGTAGCCTTCACAATAGCCTTCGCACGAGCAACCGGGTCGCCCGACTTGAAGATACCGGAACCAACGAACACGCCGTCAGCACCGAGCTGCATCATCATTGCAGCGTCAGCGGGGGTAGCCACACCACCAGCGGTGAACATGACCACGGGCAGCTTACCGGTCTGAGCAACCTCACGAACCAGCTCGTACGGTGCAGCCAGTTCCTTAGCCTTCACGTACAGCTCATCGGGCATGGTGTTGTACAGGCCCTGCAGCTCAGCAATCTGACGCTTAATGGTGCGGATGTGCTTGGTGGCCTCAGAGACGTCACCGGTGCCAGCCTCGCCCTTCGAGCGGATCATAGCGGCGCCCTCGGTGATGCGGCGCAGAGCCTCACCCAGGTTGGTAGCACCGCACACGAAAGGAACCTTGAACTGGTGCTTATCAATGTGGTTCACGTAGTCAGCGGGGGAAAGAACCTCAGACTCGTCAATGTAGTCGACCTTCAGAGTCTCCAGAATCTGAGCCTCAACGAAGTGGCCGATGCGTGCCTTCGCCATGACCGGGATCGAAACAGCATCAATGATGCCCTCAATCATGTCCGGGTCAGACATACGAGCCACGCCGCCCTGCGCACGAATATCCGCGGGAACGCGCTCGAGAGCCATGACGGCAACAGCGCCAGCATCTTCAGCGATCTTAGCCTGTTCGGGGGTGACGACGTCCATGATGACGCCGCCCTTGAGCATGTCGGCCAGGCCGCGCTTAACAAGCGGGCTGCCGGTTACGGTGTTGTTATCAGTCATGACCTTATCTTCTCACGTTCTGAGTGCTCACGCGCACTCACGGAGGTGGATTTTCTGTTCTCTGACACGGTACGACCCGAAGTTTACGTCAGAATGACACAAAATGTCATGAAAGGTGCCCGCACCCATGAAGTAGACAGCCCCGCCAGCGAGCGTAGGAAATAAAACCGCCGGTATACTCTTTAACCCAGTAGAACCCTGCACACGGGCACCGCGGGTAGGCGCTCACCACATCGTAAACGCCACCTAGAACAAAAGCCCGCAGGGCAACCATCAACACATTTCACAGACCATGTAGCGCACCAGGAACTGCGCCCGGGCACACCCATATCAGCACCCGAGCGTCCAGTACCCCTGTGCCCAAGAAAAGGAACAGCATGCTCGAAGTCGTTATCGCACTATCCCTCGCTGTCCTCGTAGGCAGCGCAATCGCGCACAAAACGCGGATCACCCCCGCCATTGTGCTGATTTTCATTGGCCTGGCTATCGGCATTATGCCCGCCCACGAACTGCACGAAGTTCAGAGTATTGGCCTGCCGCCGCACGTCATCCTCGAAATCTTCCTGCCCATCATGCTCTTCTGGGAAGCCCGCAACACCTCTTGGCGTGAAGCGCGCACCCGCATCCGCGGCATTATCCTCACCGGAACCCTGCTGGTCATCGTGACCGCCTTCGGTGTCGCCGGGATTCTGCACGAGCTCGTTGGCGTGAGCATCTGGGGTGCGGCCCTGCTCATCGGTGTGGCGCTCGCACCCACCGACGCAGTCGCCGTCGCAACCCTCAACGGCAAACTGCCCAAGTCCTCCATCACCACGCTTAAGGCGGAGGCACTCATTAACGACGGCACGACCCTCGTGTTGTTAACCCTCGCGATGCAGGTAGCCGCCGGCCAAGGACTCTCCCTCGGCCACTCCAGCGGCATGTTCTTCTTCTCCTTCCTCATCGGTATTCTGGTCGGTCTGGCAGTCGGTTGGGTAGCCAACAAGATTCGTGCCCACATCGACAACCCGATGTGGTTCACCTGCTTCATGCTGACCGTGCCCTTCATCGCGTTCCTGCTCGCGGAGAAGATCGAGCCTTTCCCCGATATGAAGGGCTCCGGCGTGGTTGCTGTCGTGATTGCGGCGTTCTTTCTCACCTACTACAGCCCGGACACCATCAAACCGCAGAACCGCACCTACGGTCTGCCCACCTGGGCGTTCGTCACCTTCGTCATGAACGCCGTGCTGTTCGTCATGGTCGGTGTGCAGCTGCCCACCGCCGTGGAACGTATGGGTGTCACCATCAACCTCTACGGCACCACCTGGAGCTACGGCCTGCTCGTTGTGCTGGTCGCCTGGATTGCCTGCGTTGCCATTCGTTACGTATTCCTGCAGGCGTCCATCTTCACGATTCGACTGCTTGACCGCAGCGAAAAGCAGCGCACCCTGCGCACCACCCACCGCGGACGTGTCGTATCCACCATGGCGGGTCTGCGCGGCGGCGTGTCCCTGGCGGTGGCGCTGTCCATCCCGGCGAGTGTTGAATACCGCGACTTCGTGATCTTCGTGGTGTCCGGTGTGGTGCTGTGCTCCATGGTCGTGCAGGGCATGCTGCTGCCCGCCGTGATCCGCTGGGCGAACCTGCCGGTCGACAACAGCGAAGAAGAAGAGATGAACGAAGCAATCCGCACCCTGATTGCCGAGTCCTTCGACTCCATCCAGGAAATCGGTGGACGCATCAACGCCCCGCAGGAAGTCATCGACCGCATCGCGGAAGAGTACATGTTCAACATGAGTATGTACCGCAACCTGCACACCCTGCACATGCACGGCGACGACACCCCCGAGAACGTGCTGAAGGTGCTCGAAGCGAACGAAAAGGAAAAGGAACTGCGCCTGGGCGTGCTCGAAGTTCAGCGTGACATCCTTAAGCGTCTGCGTGACGAAGTCAGAATCGACACGAACGTACTGCACCAAATCCAGGAACGCCTGGACATTGAGGTGTCGCGTGTGCTCGGCCCGCTTGAGCTCGAATAGCTCACGCTCCTACATGCGATACGTATGAGGTGAGGCGCCCCACCCCTGAACGGGGAGGGGCGTCTCGTTACTTTATGTTGCCGCTGCCTCTGTGCGCCCTCCCGTATCTGCGCACCCCAAGCGGCCATAAGGCAGGTTTTGCTCAGGGTGAGTATCTACCCACCCGCACTGAACATCGGTAAAATATGAAAGTTACGCCCGCACTCACCCCCCCCCTACGCGGAAGCCTCAACGGCCCAGGGAATGAGTAAGACATTTCGGGCACCCCGGCCCCGCACACTCGCGGACATCAGCCGTCTATCTGACGCACACAAGTGACCGGACCGCACAGACCAAGGAACCTATGACGTCCCACCAGACTGAAAACAACGCGCCCAAAAACGGCGCATCCAACAACACCGCACCCACCGCAGGACATGGCCCGCACGGTGCAAGCGAAGACCCGCAGAACATCTACCTGCTCAAAGACGCCCCCATCCTCAAGGCGCTACTCTCTCTCGGCGTGCCCATGGCACTCGGCCTCGCCATCACCAGCATCTACAACGTGGTGAACTCCTACTTCGTCGGCCACTACGGCAGCGTCGAAGAGCTCGCCGCCACCGGCTACGGTGTGCCCGTCTTCGGCGTCATCATGGCAATTGCGGGCCTGTTCGGTCTGGGCGCTTCCACCCTCGCCTCCCGCAAGCTCGGAGCAGGCGAACCCGCCCACGAAATCCACCGCGTCACCTCCTTCGCGCTGTACTCGGCGCTCGGTGCAGGCGTTATCGCCGCCATTATCGGCTTCATCCTTGCCTACCCGATTACCGGCATTATGGGTGCCTCCGGCGGCTCCTACGAACCGACCCGCATCTACGTGCACCTCATGTTCCTCGGCGCCCCCTTCGCCATCGGCATGTTCACCCTGGAACAGCTGGTCCGATCCGAAGGCTACGCCAAGCAGTCCATGTACGGCATCATCGTCGGCACCGTCGTCACCTGCATCTTTGACGTGCTGTTCATCGCCATCATGGACATGGGTATCGCCGGTGCCGGCTGGGCGATGGTCCTGGCGAACGTTGCGTCCATGCTGTACTACCTGCTGTTCCTGATGCGTAAGAGCGAGAACTTCTCCGCGAACATCCGTGACTTCTCCCTCGACCCCGCCATCATTAAGCCCGTGGTCGCGGTCGGTGCCGCTGAGCTCATTCAGAGCCTGAACCTGATCTTCTCCGCCCTGCTGCTGAACAACCTCGCTGCCTCCTACGGTGATGATACTGTGGCGGCATTCGGCCTAGCAATGCGCCTGAACATGGTGCCCGAAATGCTCTGTATGGGCCTGTGCATGGGCGGTATTCCGCTGTACGCCTACGCATACGGTGCCCGCAACGGCGCCCGCGTGAAGGAGGCGCTGCGCACCGCAACCATACTGTCTGTGGCAACTTCCGTGGTGCTCACTATCCCGGTGCTGATTTTCCGCCGCGAACTGCTTGCCGTGGTTGGTGATGAGCGTCTGGTCTCCACCGGCGAAGAGGTCTTGGTCGCGCTGATGCTTGCCGCCGTGTTCAACGCGGTCAGCATCGTGTTTGTCTCCTGGTTCCAGGCATCCGGTAAGGGCGGCCCGGCAATGCTGATGACCCTCGGCATTGCGTTGCTGTTCTTCCCCGCCGTGTACTTCGGCAATATGTGGTTCGGCTTTAAGGGCCTGACCTGGGCGTTCCCCTTCACTCAGGTGCTCGCCTGCGTGCTGGGTCTGGTACTGTTCCTCGCTACGGGCGGCACGAAGGTACCGCCCGCTGAGCCTGAGGTAGAAGCTGAAGGTTCTGAGGAATCTGATGCTCAGGCCGCCCAGGTTTCTGGCGCACAGTCCGAGCAGAAGGCATAGTCTTCAGCCTGCGAAAACATAGTAAAAGCCCCGGACTCCCATCGAGGGAGCCGGGGCTTTTACGTTAGTTCTTACGCTGGTTGAGGCGCTCAACCGGAAGACGCTAGATTCTTCCGCGCTAGTTCTTCCACCAAGAATCAAAAATCGTCACCGGAGTAGTGCGCTTATGGCGGCTACGCAGGTAAATCTGCTCCAGCTTTGCAGCTGCCGCCTCGTCGATTTCCTTACCTTCCAGGTAGTCGTCAATCTGCGGGTAAGTCAGACCCAGCTCATCCTCATCGGTACGGCCGGGCACGCCGTCCAGCAGGTCAGCAGTCGGAGGCTTAGCCCACAGACGCTCAGACGCACCCAAAACACGCAGCAACAGCTGGTTCTGACGCTTATTCAGACCAGCCAGCGGCAGCAGGTCCGCGCCGCCGTCACCGAACTTCGTGAAGAAACCCGTAATGGATTCCGCTGCATGGTCGGTGCCGACCACCAGGTAGCCGGGGCCGCCAGCAATCGCGTACTGGGCGATCATGCGGGCGCGCGCCTTCACATTACCCTTGTTGAAATCGCTAATCTGCTCGCCGGTCGCGGCAGCGTAGGCGGTGTCGAAGCCATCCACGGCTTCGGCAATGTTGAAGGTCAGGGAGCGGGTGGGCTGGATGAAACGCAGCGCCTCCTGCGCGTCCTCTTCGTCGTGCTGCACACGGTAGGGCAGACGCACTGCCACGAACTCGGTGGTGCGGCCACGCTCATTGAGGCGGTCCACCGCCAGCTGGCAGAGGCGACCCGCCAGGGTGGAGTCAATGCCGCCGCTGATGCCCAGTACCAGGCCGCGGCTTCCGGTGGCTTCCAGGTAGTCGCAGATGAACTGGATGCGGCGCTCCACTTCTTCGCGTGCCTGCTCTTCGGTCATGTTGGGCTTGACGCCCATTTCACGGATAATCTGTGCCTGTAATTCACGCATGACTTAAGTGTACGCTCCACCTTATGGCCCGTGCGGTGAACCGCCGAGGGAGGCGAGGTAGTGTTCCACACGGTCCGTTCAGCGCGGCGTACGCGGCGGGTTCAGTATCGTTTCAGCCCTGAAAATACACAGCATACTCACCGGTAAAAACCCTGTGCGACAACCCGTGCGGCTGTTAGCATGAACATACGGTTCAAATACCGTTCAAAATAGCCGGTGATGAGGGAAAACGCCCCCACCCCCGCTACGCCACAGAACACGTCAACCAAGGACGGTGAAGACAGCACCATAGCAAAAACAAAAACTGAACTCTACGATGAGCTCGTAGACATCGAAACCAGCCTCGAAAACCACCCGCTCACCTCCGGGAAAATAGCGGAGGCGAACATCATCGTCGAGCAGATGAAGGAGCAGGGCGCCACCCAGGAAGAAATCAATGAGGCACTCATCCGGCAGGGGCTGCCTTCCCTCGTGGAGATAGGCAAGAGTACCTTGACGCAGTCTTTTAGCCTCTGGAAGCTGAGTCACCGCAAGTCCAAGGTGGAAGCCGCCATTGAGAAGTTCAACCGTAAAGAAGCCCGCCGCCACTAACTAGCCCGCCTCGGGCAGGGCAAGCAAGTACCCCCGGCAGATGCGTACAGCATCCGCCGGGGGTATTTAGCGCTCAGATATAACGTTCTGACTAGCGGTTATTCAGCACACGCACGTTATAACGGTGCAAGAACGCCGCCATCGCGCCACGCTCAATCGGCTGAACCGCACGGAACGAACCATCAGCCCAACCCGTCGTAATACGCTGCTCAGCCAGCCACGAAATCTCACGGTAGAACTGGCTACCGGCCGACACATCACTAAACGGCGACGCCGCAGGAGCCGAATACGCCGGCGAACCCGCAAAACGGTAGAAGAACGCCGCCATAGCGTCACGATTCACAGCAGCGTTCGGACGGAACGTACCATCCGACCATCCGGTAGTAATACCGCGAGCGCGCATCCACTCAATCTCCTTGTAGAACGGGTGGTCACGCGGCACATCCTTAAAGCTAGGAGTGGACGGTGCAGTGAACTGCGGCGAACCCGCCATACGGTAGAAGAACGCCGCCATAGCACCGCGCTCCACCGAACCGTTCGGGCGGAACGTGCCGTCCGGGTAGCCGGTCGTAATACGACGCTGAGCCAGCCAGTTAATGTCGTTCACGAATGGGTAATCCGCCGGAACATCCTTGAAGTGTGCGCTCGCAGCGGTAGCCTCAGAGTTCGAAGAGACACGCAGAACCTGCGCACGCTCACCCGCAGCACCGTTCACGCCGGACAGGTCGCCGGTCGCATTGTGCATGTGCAGGAACAGTGCAGAAACGTTCTTCGTATCGCCGTTACGGTGCGCCACCAGCTGCGTGGAGGGTGCGTCCACGAACAGGTTCGGAACGCCCGCAGACTCGCCGCTGAACCACAGCTTCGGCGCTGCGTAGTTGAACACCACCGAATCAGTCGTATCAACCACGGTCGTAGCGGAGAACGCGCTCGAAGTGGTCACCGAGTATGAAATCTCGGTGGACTCGGCGTTCGGGTCAAGACCCAGAACGCTCAGCGGAACAGTCATCACCAGGGTGTTCGAATCCATGATGTTGGTGTCCGTATCACCCCAGGTGCCGTTCAGCGGGTACAGGGCGTTCTCGATGGCCTGCCACTTGCCGTTGCTGCGCTTAGAAACCTTCACCAGCGGGTAGTCCAGGCCCTTCTCACGCACCGTCTGCAGGCGGTAGTCGCTCACGCCGTCCTTGTCGGTATCAACGAACACGTAGTAGGTGCCGCGCGGGGTCACCTCCTGCCAGTTACCCCAGGTGGAAATACCGAAGGACAGGCGCGCGGCGGAGGTGTCCGCGCCGGCAGCCTTCAACGCCGCCACATCCGAGGCGGCACCCACGTACTGCAGGTCCATGCGGGAATCCGAGCCCACACCCAGCTTCGCGGTGGGGATGCGCGGGCTCGAAGCGCCCAGCTCAAAGGCACCCAGCAGGGAGCGGTAACCGCCCTGATCCACTGCGGTACCCTGCAGGGTCAGGGTCTGCTCCAGCGCGCCCAGACCATTCGAATCGAAGGCAATATCGGAGCCAGCCACACGCATCGCGGAGACAGGCTTCGGTGCCACGTGCAGGGGCATGCGCAGGGTCTTCACCGCAGCCGAAGAGTCAGCATCGGTCAGGATCAGGCGGCCCGAAGCGCTCGCAATGTACTGGCGGGCACCCGAAATGGTCACCGTACCGGTCGAGTAGTTCACCGAATCCTGGTTCGGGTACATGGACGGGTCACGGGTCTTTTCCAGCTTCGACGGGTCAATACGCACCGTCACGGTGAACGTTGCCTTCTGACCGGCACCCACAGAAACGGACTGCGGGTAGGAGAACTCCACACCGGGGATGCTCGTGCTGCCCTCATAATTCAGGGTGTAGGTGTGCGCCACCGAATCGGTGTTCTCAACGTTCACGCGGTGCTGCAGGGTCTGCACACCGGCGTTCGGGGTGTACTCAAGCACGCCGAAAGTGTCCGAAACCTGCTCGGGTCGTGCCGCGTTGAACAGCATAACGCGGTCAGCCACCGCCGCACGCGTATTAATGCGGCCGGTACCCACACGGTCCACCGCGTACGGGTTACCCCAGGCGTCCTGCATGTGGTGGTCGGCGGTGTTCATGATGACGGTCTTAAGCATGCGCGGACCGTACTCCGGGTGCGCCTGCATCATCAGCGCCGCCACACCGGCAACAAAGGGCGTGGACATGGACGTACCGGTCTTCACGCTCGAACCGGTACCGCTGCCAACCTCGATGGAGGAAATGTTCGTACCCGGTGCCGCAACGTCCGGCTTGGTGATGCCGTGCGAACCGTGCAGGCCACGCGCGGTGGAGGTGTTCGCCTGATCCAGCTTGCCGTTGGGCACGCGAATCGAGTCGCGCAGGTTCTCGCCGAGCTGCAGGGTCAGCTCACCCGAATCGATCTGCGCGGAAAGGCGCTCCACCTGGCTCTTTGACAGACGCACACCCGGAATACCGGGGTTACCGCCGATAGCGGTGTCACCAACCTCAGTGTTCGAGGTGAGCACCACGCCGGTTGCGCCCGCCGCCTGCAGGTTGTCGAAGCGCACCTTTGAACCGCAGGGGGATACGCCGTCAGCGTCCGCCCAGTCGATGAGAGCCCACTTGCCCTTCAGAGCAGCGGCCTCCTCTTCGGTGAATGCTTCGCAGCCGTAACGGTTGCGGGATGCGGCACGCACGACGGTGCCGCGAAGCTGCTCCTCGGTCGCCTTCGAGTAGTCGAAGTTCACCGAGTAGTCGCCGTAGGTGTCCGCCTCGTTCGCGGGGGCGAGAATCTTCACGCGGTCCACCAGCTGGGTCGAGCCGATGGAGTTCGCCACGGTCAGACCGTAGGCGCTGGTGCCGGGACCGCCCGAGTTGGAGTAGGTGTCGCCCACGGCGTTGTAGTTGTTTGCATTACCCGCCGCAATCACGGAGAGGATGCCCTCGCGGTAGAGGGAGCCGACCGCGTAGTTCACGGTCTCATCGAATACGCCGAACTCGTTGCCGAGCGACAGGTTCGCGATGTCGGCTCGGTCCGAGAAGTCGCCGTCATCGTTGGGGTCGAGCACGCGGTCCAGACCCTTGGGGACGAACGCGGTGGTGCCCTTACAACCGAAGATGCGCAGGCCAATCAGCTGGGCATCCGGTGCGGAGCCCGGGCCGATTTTCATGTCCTTGAGCTGGTCTTCGGTGAGCTTGGAGTAGTCGCCGTGGAAGGTCGAGCCGTCCGCGTTCACGCCGTAGCCTGCTGCAGTGCCCGCCACGTGGCTACCGTGGCCGCCGCAGTCGAGCGGGTTGTTATCCGGGTGGGGAATGGAGGTTTCCTTCTTGGCGGAGTTGTAATCGTCACCGACCAGGTCGTAGCCGCCGAGGAACTTCTTCGGATCGTAGGTACCCTCGGGAATCGTGTCGGATACCTTAGCCTTTTCGAAGGCTTCCTGCGTGCCGGGGCCACCCAAATCGGCGTGAGTGTAGTCGATACCGGTATCGAGCACGACAATCTTCACGCCCTTGCCGGTGTAGCCGGTGGAGGCGGGGTTCGCCGGGCTCTTCGCCCACACGGAGAGCGTGTCGGTATCGATGAGGGTGCCGCTGTTTTGCGGTGCCATGTCCTCAATGATGCTGATGCGTTCCACATCGTTGCGGTTTGCGAGCGCACGAATCTGCTCGACGTTACCATAGAGCGCCACGCCGCGCATCGTGTTGTGGGTGGTGTACAGGACCTGCGCGCCGGATTCCTTCGCCGCGGAGGCGCCCTGCTGCTGCACACTGGCACGAATCGCCTGCACCTGTGCTTGCGCGTTGACGGGTGCCTGTGCGCGGGAGCGGACTGCGTCCGGCTGAGTCTGTGCGTACGCACCCTGACCCTTAAATCGGACGAACACGGCGCGTTCGCCGGTGGCGCCGTCCAGGCTGGGGGAGAGGACTTCGTTGTTGTTCTCGCCGGTGCCGGTGTCATGGTGGGGTGCGTTGCGGTCTGCGCCGCGTACTATGCCCGGTCCCGCGTAGGCGGCGGTACCGAACGGCAAGGCGGTCAGCCCGAGGGTGAGCCCCAGGGTGAGTGCGCCGCAGCTGCGTGCCAGCTGCTTGAAGCGACCCGGCTGTGTGTGCCGGGCTGCTCGTGCAGGGGTAGCTTCAGGGAAGGTTGCCACTGAATGCTCCTTTTTAGTGATGGTGTGTTTCTTAGCGGTTTCTGCATCGAGGGTTCTGCACCGAGAGTGCTACGGTGCGTCCGCACTGCGTCTCCAGCGTGTCTGCAGTGCGCCTCCAGGGTGTCCGTGCAGCGTGAACGTCAAGGTTCATGCCGCCTGGTGAAGAAACCTTCACTTATTGTCTCAACGATTCTTTATATAACCTAGTCAGGCTCGTATTACGGAACATTATGCGTCAGTAGAAAGCACCCAACCACAGAAAAAGGGAGCCGCACCGCCGCAGATAAACTGCAACGATACGGCTCCCTCGGTAGAACCTACAGCGGTAGAACCTTATAAACCCTAGATTTCGGGGCTTTCCTTCAGCACACCCGTGCTGTAGCGGTACACGAACGCCGCCATAGCGTCGCGGTGCACCGGCTCCACAGGACGGAACGAACCATCGGGCCAACCGGTGGTCACGCCCTGCTCAGCCAGCCACGAAATCTCGCGGTAGAACTGCTTGTCGGTCGGAACGTCTGTGAAACGAGCCTGCGCGGGGGCAGTGTACTCGGGTGAACCTGCGTAACGGTAGAAGAACGCCGCCATCGCGTCACGGTTCACCGACGCCTCCGGACGGTACGTACCATCAGGCCAACCGGTGGTGATGCCCTGAGCCTTCATCCACTCAATCTCCTTGTAGTAGGGGTGGTTGAGCGGAACATCCGAGAAGCTCGGGGTGGACGGTGCGGTGTACTGCGGCGAGCCGCTCATACGGTAGAAGTACGCAGACATGGTTGCACGGTCCATGTTGTTCAGCGGGCGGAAGGTGCCGTCCTGGTAGCCGCGGTCAATCTGACGGGCAGCAATCCACGTGATCTCACGGTAGAACTGGTTGTCCTTCGGAACGTCGGTGAAGCGTGCATCGTGGATGGTGCGAGCCACCTTCACGACCTGCGCACGGTCGCCAGCGGCAATACCGTTAGCGGTCTTACGGCCGCTCAGGTCACCGGTCGCGTTGTGCATGTGCAGGAACAGAGCCTGACGCTCCTTGTTGTTGTTCTTGCGGTGAACGGTCAGCTGGCCGCCGTCACGATCCACGAACAGGCCGGGCACGCCCGACTCCTCACCGGTGAACCAAACACCGGGGTTGAAGGGGGAGTATTCGATAGCCGAGGTGGTGTCAACGTAGGGGTTGCCATCGTTGTACCAGGTGTCGGTCTGCACCGTGTACTTGATGGTCTGCGCCTTCTCAGCAGTCAGGCCCAGGTCCTTCAGCGGCACACCCAGAATCATGGTGTTGGTGTCCATGGTGTTGGTGTCGGTGTCGCCCCAGGCACTGTTCAACGGGTAGCGAGCCACCACGGTGGATGCGTTACCGGAGATGGACCAGACCTTCACCAGCGGGTAGTCCAGACCCTTCTCGCGGGTCACCTCCAGAACGTAATCTGCGGTGGAGTCGTTGTTCGTATCAATCTGCACCTGCACCTGACGGCCCCAGTGCATAGTGTCCCAAGTACCCCAGGTCGAAATACCGAAGAATAGAGAACCATCGTTCGGGTTCTTGCCGGCAGCCTTCAACGCCGGAGCGTCCGAGACAGCGCCCACATACTGCAGGTCAACAGCCTGGTTCGACGGCAGCTTCAGCTGACCGGACGGAATACGGTCGCTAACCGCACCCAGCTCAAACGCACCAAGCAGCGAACGGTAACCGCCCTGGTTCAGAGTCGTACCGCGCAGAGTCACCGTGGACTCCTTATCTGGAGTGCCCTTGTAATCAATACGGGACGCATCAACACGCATCGCGGAGACAGGCTTCGGCGCCACGTGAATCGACTGGCGAATCGCCTCACGGCCATTCTCCGAGAAAATCAGGCGACCAGAAGCGCTCGCAATGTACTGGCGCTTACCAGCAGCCAGAGTCTGACCGGTCGTCCAGTCCTGAGCGACCTGGTCCGCGCTCATCGCCGGGTCCATGGTCTTCTCCAACTTAGACGGGTCAATACGCACGGTCACGGTCACGTTCTTACGCTCTCCGGCACCCACGCTCACCTGCTGCGGGTAGGAGTACTCCACACCCGGGATGGTCGTACTTGCCTCGTAGTTCAGAGTGTAGGTGTGAGCCTGCGAATCGGTGTTGTCCAGAACGATTTCACGCTGAACAGTCTGAATACCCGAATCGGGGGTGTACTCCAGCACGCCAAACGCGGTCGAAACACGCTCGGGGGTCTTCGCGTCGTACGCGATAACCTTCGCGTCCACGGCGGCGCGAGCATTCACCATGCCCGTACCCACACGATCCACCGCATACTGCGCACCCTGCTCATTCTTGATCGGGGTGGACGCGCCGTTCATCAGCGCAGCCTTAACCATCTGCGGGTTGTAATCCTGATGCGCCTGCATCACCAGGGCGGCAATACCGGTAACATGCGGGGTTGCCATCGAAGTACCGGTGAAGGACACACCCTTAGCACCCGTACCCACAGCAGCAGACACAATCTCAGTACCCGGCGCCGCAAGGTCAGGCTTAATGAAGCCATCAGCACCGTGCTGACCGCGAGCACTCGAAGTGTTCAGGTCAAAAGCGTGCGAGTGAGGGCCACGGCCCGAAGCCTTGTAATCCAGGTTCATCTCAACGGTCACCGGACCGGCAACCAGAGCCTTCTCCAGGTCCTTCGTCGAAGAAGCAGTCAGACGCAGACCCGGAATGGTCGCATTACCGCCAATGCCGATGGTGTAACGCTCAGCCTTACCGGCCATCACAACACCTAGACCGCCAGCAGTCTGAACGTTATCGAAACGAACCTTCGAACCGCACGGGAACGACAAGTCGTCCTGATCCCAGTCGAAGTAAACCCACTTACCCTTCAGAGCCTTCGTCTCTTCAGCGGTGAAGGCCTCGCAAGCGTAACGGTTACGCTTCGGCGCGGCAACAACCTCGCCGCGCAGCTGATCAGCGGTAGCCTTCGAATAATTGAAGTTCACCGAATAATCACCCTGCAACCACTCCAAACCAGTCTTCGTGGTCACGCGGGCACGGTCAATCGGCTGAGTGGAGCCGTAGGCGTTCGCTACCGACAGTGCCGCAGCCGCATTCGCGGGGCTACCCGAATCAGAGTAGGTGTCACCCACACCGTTGTAGTTATTGGCGTTACCGGCAGCGGCCACAGTGAACACGCCCTGGCGCGCCATCGTATTAATCATGTACGACTCGGGGTCGTCAGCCGGGGCGAACTCGCCACCGAGAGACAGGTTCACAATGTCGGCGCGGTCAGAGAATTCACCGTCACCGTTCGGGTCCATGACGGTATCCAGTGCCTTCATCACAACACTCGAGTTACCGTAGCAACCGAACACGCGAATCGCCAGAATCTGAGCCTCAGGAGCAGTACCGGGGCCAATGGACATGCCCTTCAGCTGCTCCTCCGTCAGGTTCTTGTAATCGCCACGGTAAGTCGTACCGTTCGCCGTCACACCATAACCGGCGGCAGTACCCGCCACGTGGGTGCCGTGACCGCCAGAACCGAAACCATCCGGACGGCAATCCAGCGGGTTATTATCCGGCTGCGGAGTCGACTTCTCAGCCACCGACGCATTGTAGTCATCACCGACCAGGTCAATGCCGCCAATGAACTTATTACGATCAATCAGACCCGAATCAGCAGACGGAAGCTCCGTCATCGCCTTAGCCTTCAGGTACGAATCCACCGTACCGGGGCCACCAAAATCAGCGTGCGTATAGTCAACACCGGAGTCAACAACCGCAATCTTCACGCCCTTGCCCGTGTACCCCGTATTCTCACGAGTCCACGTAGCAAGAGTCTTCGTATCAATCTCGCTACCGGAGTTCATGCGCTCCTTCGCGATAATCGGCGAAATACGCTCCACATCCGGGCGCTCCGCCAACGCACGAATCTGCGCAGCATCACCAGTAATCGCCGCACCACGCATCGCATTATGCGTGGTGTACATCAGCTTAGAACCAGAAGCAGCCGCCACAGACTGAGCCTGCGACTGCACCTGGGCGGCAATAGCCTGCACCTGCGCCTGACGGTTCGCCGGCGCCTCCTTACGTGCCAGAACAGCCGAGGACTGGGTCTGCTCATACGCACCCTTGCCCTTGAACTGCACATACACAGTGATCTGGCCTTCAGCCTTCTGCAGGCCCGGGCTGATACGCGAGGCAGCGTTACCGGATGCGCTCGCAGTGCTTCCTTCGACCTGCTGGGGGCTCTGAGCGTGAGCTGCAGAGAAAGTGGCGGGAACACCGAGAGTAAGGGCAAGAGCCGCACTCAAACCGGTCGCACCGACAGCCTTCATTCTGCGGCGTGGCGCATGAGGCGTTGTCATGGAATCCTCCTTCGGATTTTCTGTTTTTCGCTGGATGCTGTGTGCTCTGTGGTTGTATATCGGTGATATGCGGAGGCGGCCCCACCGGCAGACGACGAGTGAGTGCGTCCGCCGGTGAAACCGCCACCAAAACTTGAGAGGGTCCGAGGTCTTCAACCCCGGAGCCTGCCGGTTCTGGGTATCCCTCCCACCCCATGCAGGGGGGTGGGAGGGAACCCGAACTGTTCGCTACCGGTTCACTACCGTCTAGCGGCCGGCCTGGTTAGCAACCTTCTCGGTGTAGCGGTAGATGAACGCCGCCATCGCATCGCGGGCAATGGGGGTTACCGGGCGGTAGGTACCGTCGGGCCAGCCGGTGCTGATGCCCTTCGAAGCCAGCCACGTGATTTCACGGTAGAACTGGTTATCGGTGGACACATCACTGAAGTGGCTGGTTGCGGGCAGGTCCACGTGCGGGGAACCCGCGGCACGGTAGAAGAACGCAGCCATGGCGTCACGGTTCACCGGTGCGGAGGGGCGGAACGTGCCGTCCGAATAGCCGGTGGTGATGCCCTGAGCCTTCATCCACTCAATCTCCTTGTAGAAGGGGTGCGTGGTGGGCACGTCCTTGAAGCTCGGAGTGGAGGGGGCAGTGAACTGCGGGGAACCCTGCATGCGGTAGAAGAACGCCGCCATTGCGCCACGTTCCACGGACTCCAGTGGGCGGTAGGTACCGTCCGGGTAGCCGGTGGTGATGCGACGCTGAGCCAACCAAGAGATCTCGGTGTAGAACTGGTCGGTGTTCTTCACATCGGTGAAGCGGGACGGAGTGATGTACTCGGTCTGCTGCTCCTTGATGTTCAGCACCTCGGCACGGTTGCCCTTAGCGCTGTTGGTGCCGGAGAGGTCGCCAGTGCCGTTGTGCAGGTGCAGCAGCAGCGCCTTGGCAGGTGCGCCGGATTCGCCGAGCGCGGGGATTGCGTCAGCGGAGCGGTGCGCCGTCAGGGTGGTGGTGGGGGCATCCGGGTGGAGGCCAGCCACGGTGGAGGAGTCGTCGCCGCTGAACCACAGCTTGGGACTGAAGGGGCGGTACTTGATCCAGCCGGTTTCGCTGACGTTACCCCACTCGTACTGGGTGGTTGCGCTGACTCGGTACTGGATGTCCGGGTTGTTTGCGCTGGTCAGGCCCAGGTCCTTGAGAGGTGCACCCATGATGAGGGTGTTGGTGTCCATCATGTTGGTGTCCACATCACCCCAGGCGCCGTTGAGCGGATAGTGGGCGAGCTCGACGAGGCTACCGTTCTTGTAGCCGTAGAGGCGCACCAGCGGGTAGTCCAGGCCCTTAGCACGGTCGGTGACCAGCTTGTAGTCGGCGCGGTTGTTGCCGTCAGTGTCGATTTCTACGGTGAAGGTGTTCTCGTAGGAGACAACATCCCAGTTCGCCCAGGTGGAGATACCGAAGCGCAGGGTGCCGTCATCAGCGTTGCCGCCGGCCGCCTTCAGTGCGGGCGCATCCGAGGAAGCACCGACATACTGCAGGTTCGCCTTAACGTTGCTGTTCAGCGATAGGGAGGTGGGAGCCACACGGTCCACGCTCGCACCGTACTCGAAAGCGCCAAGCAGGGAGCGGTAGCCGCCCTGGTTGACCTCGGTGCCGCGCAGCGAAATCTGGGACTTGGTCCAGCCGGTGTCTGCCTTCTGTGCCTCGTCGCTGGAGGGCTTCTGGGTGAAGGTGACGGTGTTTTCAGCAGCGTGCATGGTGCTCACGGGCTTGGGTGCCACGTGGATGGGCAGGCGCAATGCCTTGGTGCCGTCTTCAGTGAGGACGAGTCGGCCGGAGGCGCTCGCAATGTACTGACGGTACTGTGCGGGTACGGTTTCGTTGCCAGTGTAGTAGTCAGTTGCGTTCTGGGTTACGTCCATTGCCGGATCGCGGGTCTTCTCCAGCTTGGCCGGGTCGATGCGTACGGTGACTTCGAGCTTCTTAGTCTCACCGGGTGCAAGGGTGACCGCGGAGGGGAAGGAATATTCCACACCGGGAATATTAGTGCTTTCAGCGTAGGATAGGGCGTAGGTGTGCGCCACGGAGTCAGTGTTCTCGACCGTCACCTCGCGGGTGAGGGTCTGAACGCCTGCATCCGGTGCGTACTCGAGCACGCCGAAACTCAGGGACACGGTACCGCTCTTGTCAGCGTTGTAGACGAGGGACTTCGACTGCACGGCAGCGAGGGTGTCGACTCGTCCAGCACCCACACGATCCACCGCGTATGCGGCACCGGGTTCGGTGCGCACATCGTGGGTGGCGGTATTCATGAGGGCGGACTTGACCTGTGCGGGGGTGTAGGTTGGGTGGCTCTGCATGACCAGGGCGGCGGAGCCGGTCACGTAGGGGGCCGCCATGGAGGTGCCGCTGAAGGTCACGGAGTTGCTACCGGTTGCTACCGCCGCGGAGGTGATGTACGAGCCGGGTGCCGCAATGTCGGGCTTGGTGTAGCCGTAGCTACCGTGGAAGCCGCGGGCACTCATGGGGTTCAGCTGATCCAGCTTGCCGGTGTCTACGCGCAGGGAGGACTTCAGCTCGTTGCCGAGGCGCACGGTCAGGGGCTTACCTGCCGCTTCTGCTGCGGTAATCTGTGCCCGCAGGTCCTTAGCGGCGGATGCTGCCAGGCGGAAACCGGGCAGGGTCTCGTTGCCGGCAATACCCAGACCGGGTTCTTCGTCATGGCCTGCAAGCAGTACGCCCTTGGCGCCTGCGGCCTGCAGGTTGTCGAAGCGCACCTTGGAGCCGCAGGTGAGGTTACCGTCGGCTTCTGCCCAGTCGATGAGCACCCACTTGCCCTTTACAGCTGCCGCTTCAGTAGCGCTGAGAGCGTTGCAGGCGTAGCGGTTGTTCTCGGAGATTGCGGTGACTTCACCGGTGAAATCCTTGCTACCTGCCTGTGCCCAGGGGTAGGAGGCGCTGTAGTCGCCGCGTACCTTGCGGGTGGTGCCGGTGGCGGGGTCGGTCAGCTCTGCCGCATCGACGGCGCGGGTGGAGCCGTAGGCGTTGGCCACGGTGATTGCGCTGGCTGCGGTGGCGGGGTGACCGGAGTTGGAGTAGGTGTCACCGCGCAGGCTGTAGTCGTTGGCGTTACCCGCGGAGATCACGGAGAGAACGCCGGCGCGGGTGAGCGCGTCAACGGCGTAGGCTTCGGGGTCGTCCTGCGGGGAGAACTCGCCGCCGAGGGACATGTTGACCACGTTCACGCGGTCGGAGAAGTCGCCGTCACCGTTGGGGTCGAGGGCACGGTCGAGCGCCTCGATAACGACGTTGGTGCTGCCGCTGCAACCGAAGACGCGGAAGGCGTAGATTTCAGCGTCGGGGGCGACGCCGGGGCCGATTTTCATTGCCTTGAGTTGCTCTGCGGTGAGCTTGCTGTAGTCGCCGGTAAAGGTGCTGCCGTCGGCGTTTACGCCGTAGCCTGCCGCCGTGCCAGCCACGTGGGTGCCGTGGCCGCCGGTGGTGCAGTCGAGCGGGTTGCCGTCGGGAACGGCGGTGTTGCTACCGTCGTAGTTGTCACCGACGAGGTCGTAGCCACCAGCAACCTTGGTGCGGTTGATGAGGCCGGAGTCTGCGGAGGGCAGCTCGGTGAGCTTGGATGCCTTCTCGTAGTCTTCGAGCTTGCCGCTACCACCGAAATCGGTGTGGGTGTAGTCGATACCGGAGTCGATGACGGCGATCTTTACGCCCTTGCCGGTGTATCCGCCCGCTCCGGCGGAGTTGGTGGTGCCGGTCCAGGTGGCGAGGGAGCCTGCGTCAATGGCGGCGCCCGCGTTCTGGCGGTACTTGGGCAGGATGGGCGAGATTTTCTCCACGTCGGAGCGGTTGGCGAGCGCCTTGATGGACTCGGCGTCACCGCGCACTGCCACGCCACGTACTGCGTTGTGGGTGGTGTAGAGAACCTGGGCGCCGGACTGGTTGCTGACCTGCTGTGCCTGGCTCTGCACCTGGGAGGCGATGGCCTGCACCTGCGAGCTTTGGTTGACGGGTGCCTGCGTGCCGGTGCGTACGCCTGCGGGCTGGGTCTGTTCAAAGGCGCCCTTACCTTTGAATCGGACGAAGGCGGTGACGGTGCCGCTGGCGCTCTTCATGCTTTTGCTGAGTACCTGCTTGGTGGCGTCGGGGTCTTCCGCGGCGTGGGCGGTGGTGCCCAGTGCTGCGAGGGGGCTCAGTGCCATGCTGAGGGTGAGTAGCCCACTGCCGATTCGGTGTCGATGCGACCAGCCGTGGGGGTTTGGGGAGGCGGTGTGTTTCACGGTGCTCCTTTGCTTGGCTCCCGGGGTGTTTCTGGGAGGCTTGTGTGTTTTTCTGGTGAGTTCTAGCTGAACTTGAACACGCTAGATGTGAACTAGGATACACTCCAAAGTGGCTTGTGAAGCGTTTATTACTTCTAAATACATCAAATTGTGGACATATTCGTCAGCACGGTCTTTCATATGGTTCACTTGCACTCAAATTCAGCTTCTTTTCAGATTTAGTTGTTATTGTTCAAACATCTATTGAACATCTATCACAAATGCTGGTGTGCGAGTGCACCCCGTCTGTGAGCCACACTTCGCATCGGTGTATTGACATTAATCAGCCGGTAATGAATTCTGGTGGTTCATCCGATTCGTCTCGGAAACTGTGCTTTTTGCCCTACTGATACTGAACCCGTTTGTGCTGGTTCCTTTGGTGAGCATGTTTGATGGTAGTGCCGGCATGTCGGTGCTGCTCTTCTTCATCACTATCGGTATATGATCACTTTTTGTGGTGCCAATCCTATGGATTGTGGGTATTGTTCAGGCGGCGAAGCGTAAGAACCGGTTGAGGGAACTCATCCAGAAAGCGGAGACGGGGTATGCCGAGTACTGGTACTACCTGGTGTACACCGCCGGCCGGATGGCTACGCGGACATCGAGGGATTCACAAAACAACAGAGTAGCCCCAGAACCGTATAACGACCTGCCCCTCCGCGCACGTAACACCGCGTGGAGGGGCAGAGGCGTCTTTTTCTTGTCATATTCGGGTTTCTTCGCCTGCTGTCCGGCGAGGGTTAATATTCCATTTACCTTGCCTTGATAGGGTGAAACCATCACGAGCGTTGCGACCAAGCAGAGCGAGGCGGGCACCCGCCGAAAACGGCGAGTTATTCTGCTGCCGCGCCTCAACGATTAGCTGTATCCACTCATCGATAGATTAAGGAAAAGAACGATGTCCCAGCACCCTGAACAGTACAACCAGTACTCCCAGCAGGCACCCTCCTACTCGCAGGCGCCGGGTCAGCCCAACGGTTACGTGGTTTCCTCCAAGGATGACCAGAACATGGCGATGCTCACACACCTGGCTTCTGCAATTCTGTCGCTACTGTCTTTTGCAACCGCAAGTATTCTCGCACCGCTGGTGATGTGGTTCATCTACAAGGACAAGCCTGGTTACGGTTTCACTAAGGAATCGGCACGTCGTGCGTTCAACTTCAACTTCTCCCTGTGGCTCATCAGCATGGCGTCCTGGGTGCTGATGGTGGTGACCTTCGGCATCCTGGGCATCATCCTGTGGGTTGTCCCGCTGGTTGTGTCTATCCTGATGGTTATCTTCCACAGCCTGGCTGCTCTAGCTGCAAACCGCGGTGAGCAGTACACCTACCCGATGACCTTCATCGAGATCCTCAAGTAGTCTTCACGGCTCATATCGGTAGCGCCCCCGTCTGAATATTGGATGGGGGCGTTGCCGTGCTCGGTGAAGCTCACCGGCACCGTATTCGGCATGCCTATCGACTCGTTACACGGGACTTAAAGGGGTGGGCACGGTATCATTAGAAGAGCTGTGCCTACCCGGATCATGAGGCGGTAGGTCGCCGCCGCGCCGTGAAATCCGGTGCGTATCTTCAAGGCTTTCAAGGAGCACAAAAAATGTCAGCTGTCGTGATTGTGGGCGCCCAGTGGGGCGATGAGGGTAAGGGCAAGGCAACCGACCTGCTCGGACCCCGCGTAGACTACGTGGTCAAGCCCAACGGCGGTAACAACGCCGGTCACACCGTGGTGGTGAACGGCCAGAAGTTTGAGCTGAAGCTGCTGCCCGCGGGTATCCTGAGCGATAACGCCGTCCCCGTGATTGGTAACGGCGTAGTTGTTAACCCTGAAGCTCTTTTCGCTGAGATTGACGGCCTTGAGGCTCGTGGCGCTGATACTTCCCGCCTGAAGATTTCCGCTAACGCACACCTGGTCGCACCCTACCACCAGACCATGGACAAGGTGACCGAGCGTTTCCTCGGCAAGCGTGCTATCGGCACCACTGGCCGCGGTATCGGCCCCGCCTACATGGATAAGGTTGGCCGCCTCGGCGTGCGTGTTCAGGACATCCTGGACGAGTCGATTCTGCGCCAGAAGGTTGAAGGTGCACTGCGCCAGAAGAACGAACTGCTGGTGAAGGTCTACAACCGCCGCCACGTTGAGGTCGATGAAATCGTCGAGTACTTCATGTCATACGCTGAGCGTCTGAAGCCGATGATTGTGGACACCACCCAGCTGCTGAACAAGGCACTGGACGAGGGTAAGACCCTGCTGATGGAGGGCGGCCAGGCAACCTTCCTGGACGTTGACCACGGCACCTACCCGTTCGTGACCTCCTCCAACCCGACCTCCGGCGGTGCATGCGTCGGTTCGGGCGTGGGCCCGACCCGCATCTCCCGCGTGATTGGTATTCAGAAGGCGTACACCACCCGCGTGGGTGCTGGTCCCTTCCCGACCGAGCTGTTCGATGAGATGGGCGAGTTCCTGCGAACCACCGGCGGCGAGTTCGGTGTGAACACTGGCCGCCCGCGTCGTTGCGGCTGGTACGATGCCGTGCTGGCGCGTCAGGCTGTGCGTATCAACGGCTTCACCGACCTGTTCATCACCAAGCTGGACGTCCTGACCGGCCTGGATAAGATCCCGGTTTGTGTGGCTTACGATGTTGACGGTGTGCGCCACGACGAGATGCCGATGACTCAGACTGACTTCCACCACGCTAAGCCGATTTTCGAGTACTACGACGGCTGGACCGAGAATATTTCGGATGCGAAGAGCCTGGATGAGCTGCCCGAGAATGCCCGTAAGTACGTGCTGAAGCTGGAAGAGATTTCCGGCTGCCGTATTTCTGCGATTGGTGTGGGCCCGGATCGTGATCAGACCATTGTGGTTCGCGACCTCATCAACGAAAACTAATCTAATAAGCTAAATACGTGAACCCCCGGAGGGTACCTTATTGGTGCCTTCCGGGGGCTTTTCGTATGCCGGGTGCACGCGCGGTACATGTGACCGGGTGGGGCGTGTGCCGTATGCTGGAAAGAGCGCCTCGCACACGTGGTGCAAAAGCGTTCAGAGGAGGACAACGATGACCTACATTACCGGAGCCATCTACCCCAGCGGAGACCGTATCCGCATAGGCGCACCCGAAGAAGAAACCCTCAACGCCTACCAGCAGCCTAACACCGCTGTCGCCCTCGGATACGCCAACCCCGACATCTACGAACTGTACGGCCTGCAAGAAACCTTCAATCTGCACGAACTCGCCATCGAAGATGCCGGACGAGGCCACCAGCGCGCCAAACTAGAACGATACGGCGACTCCCTCTTCACCGTCATCCGCCCCGCTATCTACCTCGACAAAGAAGAAGAAGTGCGCCTCAGCGAACTGCACCTCTTCACCGGCCCTCGCTACACCCTCGCACTCGTCCGCGACGAACAACGCAACAACCAGCGCATCAACGACCAGTTCAACCTGTTCTACGCCACCCCCGACGCATCCCCCGCTCGACTGCTGCACCGTATCCTCGACAGCACCGTCGACGGGTATGCACCCGTGCTGGACGGCCTCGAAAACGACAGTGACGAAATCGAAGACATCCTCTTCTCCACCAATGAGCGACGAGACGCCAACACCCTCGCCCAGCGCATCTACGAACTGCTCAACCAGGTTATCGACTTCCAGCGTGCCTGCCGACCCCTCGAATCCATGATTGGCCGTATCATCGAAGGCATGCGCACCGGTGCGCTCGACCCCTCACCCTACCCGGGCGCATCCGACGAAGAAAAGAATGAAGAAGCGGTTGAGCTCGCCCGGCAATTCCGCAACGTGCTCGACCACGTAACACAAACAAAAGAACGCCTTGAAGACCTTCGTAGCTCTCTCGAAAACGCTCTGCGCGTGCACGATACCCTGCTCGGTCAGCAGCAGAACGATGACACTAAGAAAATCTCCGCCTACGCGGCGCTGCTCATGGTGCCCACCATCGTTGGCTCGATCTACGGCATGAACTTTGAGGTCATGCCCGAACTCAAATGGCAGTTCGGCTACCCCGCCGCGCTGTTGCTCATGGTGGGTTCCTGTCTGCTCCTCTATTGGTTCTTCAAGAAGAATAAATGGCTCTGATATGTGTGTATGCCGGATATGACATACACGATATACCTTATGCGGCGCGGTCGTACTGGGCACGCATTGCGCGGCGGCAATCACGACGCTCACGCTTGAATTTCTTACACACAGCCTCCGAATCGGCAAACATGTAGAAGTCCTTCGGCTCAGCCGACAGACCCAAAGTCGACAGCTCAACCAGCGACAGCATCGCGTAGAACACCTTGTGGTGCAGCTCAAAATCGCAGGCCCCCGGAGCGGACTCCACCGCGAACACACCGCCAGTGCACTCCAGCACGCGCATCGCCCAGTGCTGAGTCCACAGGTCACCATTGACCGGGCTCACACCCAGGCGAGTCAACGCCAGGCCGGTACCCTGCACACGCTCAAAGCGCAGGCACATCTCCAGGTCCTTCTCCAGGGGGAACACGAACAGCAGAGCGTTCTGCGCCGCCGCACGTAGCTCAGCCAGGTTCGCCTCGTAACCGGAAGCGCCCTGAGTCAGGTGACGCATCACGCGGTCCATAGTCGAGGACACCGGCGCGGTGCGGAAGCACGAACCGTCAGCCACCAGCTGCTTCAGAACGCCGCGGAGCTCCTCCACGTTGAAACGCTCCATACGAACGATGGTGCCCGCCTGCATTAGCAGGTTGAACTCTGCATCACGGCACAGCTGCTCATCTGCGGTGCAGGAAATCTCTGCGTTTGCGTACTGGCTCTCGTGAGTGGTGTTTTCCATGACCGTTCCTTCCGTAGATGCTGAATTAACCTAGCGGCAACACCGCAGGAGACGGCGTGTCCGGTCGGAAGGATCGTCCCTTCCAACACCTACACTCTATGAGCGACCCCTGACACGATAAGCAGTTTTTAATCTACCCCGGGGTAAAACTGGGAAAATTCTGAAAAATTCTGAAACCGCCCGTAAAACACAGAAAACCGGGTGCTTTCCTATGCGGCCGGAATCGGCGCTTTCTGCACGCCATGCACCTGCTTTTTGCCCGCTGGATGCACTCGTGACCGGAATCGGTGCGTGCCCGCCCGAAATAGGGTCTAATGGGGGCAGAAAGGCGCAGCGGTATCGTTGCCCGCACCTTCCACACCGAATAATTCACCGACGAAACGAGCACATCATGCCGAAGAACAAGCCCTCAGAAGAGACCCTGGCGCAGGTACGCCGCGTCATCGACGCACTCAACGAGCGTGGCGCCCGCAAGCAGGCGATCCGTCTGAAGGTAACCCGCCCCGAAGCGCCGCTGCCGCAGACTGCTTCTAAATTTGGTGGCCGCCCGTACCTGCCCGCCGGCGAGTTGCCGCCGACCAATGAGAAGGGGGAGCCGCTGGGCATGATTGCGCAGATCAACTGCGCTGACCTGCCCGAAAACAATATCTACCCGGCGACCGGTCTGTTGCAGTTCTGGATTAACCCCAATGACGAAGAATGCCTGTGGGGTTACGACTACGAGAAGCCGCTCTCGCAGAAGAACCACCGCGTCGTCTACTACGAGACTCTGGATGAGCCGAACCCGGATGCTCCGTTCCCGAACGTTGACTGGGACGAGGGCGGCTGGCCTATTGGCGGTTTCGACTGTGAGAGCGGCCCGCTTGAGATTGAGTACGGCATGACCTTCGAGATGCGTGAGCAGGGTGTGACCGCCTCCGGCTATGACTACTACGATGTTTTTGGTGCGAAGTGGGATGAAACTTACCCGGATGAGTTGCTGCCCGAAGCACACGAGAACCCGTACAAGAACCAGGCACGCCGCGAAGCCCTCTACGAGCTGACGGAACCTTTTGAGTCGGAGGAAGAATACTCCCACGTGGGTGGCTACCCGTTCTTCGTGCAGAATGACCCGCGTGACGAGTTCAAGGAGTTGCGCGGCCACACGGTGAACCTGCTGACTATCGTCTCTGAATCGGAGAATGAAGAGAACGAAGACGAGGAGATTGAGATCATGTGGGGTGATGCTGGTTCGGCGAACTGGCTGATTACTCCGGAGGCACTTGCCGCCCGCGATTTCTCGCAGGTCGTCTTTGAGTGGGCTTGCGGCTAAAGCCCTGCCGCTAAGCCGGGGTTGCCTTCAACGCCGCCTCGGTTAGCTACTGACTCGGCTAGCTACGCACCAGGGGAGGGAAATAGAGAATATCCGCTCTATTTCCCTCCCCTTTATGTACCTTTTATCGGGCACGTCTAAGCAGCGCGATATTTACGGTTCTTACTACGCGGCGGAGCCGTCGGGACAATCAGCTTCGCATCCACAAGACCGCGCAGGTCATTCGTAATGGAAGTACGTGAAGCGCCCCGCCCCCAATGCTCCTGGATAAATGCCGCGGAAACCGCCTCGCCCTGTGCACGCAGACCGCGCACAATGCCGGCCTGGCGTTCACTGAGGCCGTCAAGCGACGCATAGGCCCCCGCCAGTTCGACGGTGTCGGCTGAATGTTTGTTTTCGGAAGGGGTTACTTGCTGAATCTTATCCTCAGGCGCGGTCTTCTGCTCCGTAGAAGACACACCCTGCGGAGGCTGCATCAGAGTGACCTGCACATAGAGTAGACGGTCAGCAAACTGGGGAGCGGGCAGACCCGCATCCTTCAGCGCTCGCAGAACCGTGGGAATACCGGAAGCCCTATTCTCTGCAATTAAACGCCCCGTACCCGGGTCGGGCAGATCAGTCAGAATGCTTGCCAAGTAGCTATTGCGGGTTGAAGAAACACCGGGCTGACCGAAATCTCGGATAGTTACAGCACCGTAAATACCACCCGGGCTACGCACCACCAGGCGGTTGGTGTAGAGCTCAACCTGCACCTGCGAGCCGCGCGCACCAGGGGAGTAGTCGCGGTGCATGAGGGCGTTGACCAGGAGCTCGCGGATAGCCTCCAGCGGATACTCGTAGCGCTCAACCCGCCCGATACCGCTGCTGTTGAGGCCCTCCATCGTGGATGTTTTGCGCATATTGCGAACCAGAACGCCCATAGCTTCATCCAACATGGAGGGGATAGGGCCGGTACAGCTGTGATTGTCCAGGAAACGTCGACCGTCCTCGGTGACCTCACCAAGCTCTTCACCGGGAAGAACAACAACGCTCATCATCAGCTGTGGGAAGAACGCCTGCGGGTATGAACCCATAGCGAGAAGCGCTCCAAGAGTGGGCACTTCTCGGCCCTGAGAATCGATGCGTAGAATGCGTGCCTGCAGAAGAACCTCACGGTCAGAAAGCGCCGCAAAAACACGAGGCTGCTCCTCGCGCAGGCGAGCGACATAGGCACTCACAAGGGTGGGGGAGAAGTCTTTGAAGCTTGCCTCACTAATCAGCTCCTCGTCATAGCGGGGCTGACTGCGGTTCTCTAGGAGGCGGTCAATCTCGTACTTAGTCAGGCGAATATCGGCCTCTCCAACACGCTGGTAGGAGCCGTTATACATGCCGTGTGCTTCGATGTAGTAGGGCTTCTGCGTCGGGTCGCCGGGGAGTACATCGATGCGCACGATACGGCGCTGGCCCTCTACTGGCTCAATGTGAATATCTGCCGGAGGTCGAGGCGTAATCTTGGAACGGATTGCCTCAACAGATGCATCATGGACTGCCTGTGCGTTGAAACCTTCAACCGGCTGTAGACCTTCTGCCGGGTCGGTGAGGCCGAGAAGAATGGTGCCACCGTCTCCATTAGCGAAGGCGCTAACGGTTTCAAGAACAGACTTGGGGAACCCGCCAGCTGCAGCTTTGACTTCTACCTGTCCGTTTTCAGCCTGGCTACAGCGTAGGTTTTCGATGAGTTCGGCGGTGTTTGTTTCCATGTATGCTCCCGATGGCTACTTCTTGGTGAACGTCATAGCAAGGTCATAACAGCATCATAACAAGACTTGTCATGATGTTGTTATGATCCTGCGATGATGTTGATATGATGCGGTATCTTCATCACTCTTAGAATCTTGAAAATCCCGGAAAAGCAGGCTAAAACTGGGTATTTTTATCGGTCTCATTGACCGCGCATCATATCAGCCGTCATAACAGAAGTTGTTATGACGGCTGATATGATGCCCCGTCATAATCCGCAATAAACGACATATAGGTACCCGCACTTGGTGCACCCCGCCGCCGGTGGCACAGTATAAAGTCGAGCCACTATCGACTCCCCGCACACAGGCGGGCAGATACACCAGGAGCAAACCAATGGCTGAACACACTTTCGGCTTCCGCACCCGCGCACTACACGCGGGCGGCACCCCCGACGCTGAACACGGTGCCCGCGCGGTCCCTATCTACCAGACCACCTCCTTCGTCTTCAAAGACGCTGACGACGCCGCGAACCTCTTCTCCCTGCAGAAGTACGGCAACATCTACTCCCGCCTATCGAACCCCACTGTCGCCGCGCTGGAGGAGCGCATCGCCTCCCTCGAAGGCGGTATCGGTGCGGTAGCAACCGCCTCCGGTATGGCTGCCGAGTTCATCACCTTCGCGGCTCTGTGTCAGCAGGGCGACCACATTGTTGCTTCTTCGCAGCTCTACGGCGGCACCGTCACCCAACTGGACGTGTCCCTGCGCCGCTTCGGCATTGAGACCACCTTCGTTCCCGGAACCGACCCCGCCGACTACAAGGCGGCACTGACCGAGAACACCAAGGCAATCTACACCGAAATCGTGGCGAACCCCTCCGGTGAGGTTGCCGACCTGGAAGGCCTCGCAGAGGTCGCACACGAGGCAGGCATCCCCCTGGTCGTGGACGCAACCCTGTCCACCCCCTACCTGATTCGCCCCATCGAGCACGGCGCGGACATCGTCATCCACTCGGTCACCAAGTTCCTGGGCGGTCACGGAACCACCCTCGGCGGTATCGTCGTCGAGTCCGGTCGCTTCAACTGGGGTAACGGCAATTTCCCGTCCATGACCGAGCCGGTTCCTTCCTACAATGGTGTGTCCTGGTGGGGTAACTTCGGTGAGTACGGCTTCCTCACTAAGCTGCGTTCTGAGCAGCTGCGTGACTTCGGTCCGTCGCTGAGCCCGCAGGCCGCGTTCAACCTACTGCAGGGTGTTGAGACCCTGCCGCAGCGCATGGATGCGCACCTGGCGAACGCTAAGCAGGTTGTCGCCTGGCTGGTTGAGGATCAGCGTATCGCCTACGTGAACTACGCTGGTCTGGAAGACCACCCGCACTATGAGCGCGGCAAGAAGCTGCTACCGCTGGGTGTCGGTTCCGTGTTCTCCTTCGGTGTCAAGGGCACCGAGAAGGCATCCGGCCGCCTGGTCGGTGGCGAGTTCATCGGCGCCCTGCAGCTGGCAAGCCATCTGGCGAATATTGGTGACTCCCGTACGTTGGTGCTGCACCCGGGTTCGACCACGCACCAGCAGCTGTCGCGTGAGCAGCTTGAAGCTGCTGGCGTCGGTGAGGACCTGATCCGTATCTCGGTGGGTCTGGAAGACGTTGAAGACATCATTTGGGACCTGGACCAGGCGCTAACCTACGCAACCGGTCTGAACCACGCCGGTGAGCGTGTTGGAGAATCCAGCGCAGACAAGATTGTGGTGGCTGAGGAAGCGGTTGCCGCTGCTAAGGCCGCCGAGGACGCTGCTGGCGCGTCCTGCTCCCTGCCTACTACCACTCAGGAGGAAAAGTAATGACTGAGAAGCGTACCTGGGTGGGTCCTTCCGCCCCTGAGCGTCTGAATATTCTGCGTAATACCCGCACGATTGCGATTGTGGGTATGAGCGATAAGATTTCGCGTGCTTCGTACTTTGTGGCGACGTACCTGCAGTCGGCGTCACCGTACAAGCTGTACTTTGTGAACCCGATTCTGGCGGCAAAGGGCAAGCTGGTTCTGGGTCAGCCTGTGTACCCGTCGCTGCAGGACTTGCCGGAGGTCCCGGATTTGGTGGAGATTTTCCGCCGTAATGAGGACCTGCCGGGTGTGGTTCAGGAGGCTGTGGATCTGGGTGTGAAGACCGTGTGGATGCAGCTGGGCTCCTGGAGCGAGGAGGCTGCCGCGATTGGTGAGGCTGCCGGCCTGAACGTGGTGATGGATAAGTGCGTGAAGATTGAGCATGCGCGTTTCCACGGTGGTCTGCACCTGGCTGGTTTTAACACGGGCGTGATTTCTTCGAAGCGTCAGGTGCTGTCGAAGTAAGCAGCCTGTGCTGTATAAGCCGCTGTAGCTTGTAATTACAAAAATTAGGTGCTTGTCAGTGCTTGAACGATAAGGGGCGTACCCGGGGTGATTCCCGGGCGCGCCCCTTATCTGTGCCCGGTGTAGTGCCCGGTGGAGCATCCGGTGTGTTGTGGGTGAGATTGAGGGCGTAGCATCGCCCCTTGTGGAGAGCAGTTCAGCTTTGAGGTAAACCTTACCTCTATGTTCTGGGGTGCTGAACCGGTATCCTAGTGTGGAGCCCGGCGGCCGGTACACAGCACACACGCGTACCGACCGCCGGGTTTTCCTCTCTCACAGATTGTGACGGAATGTTACGTTGAATTCTTTCCCACCGGGAATAGCTGTACGATAGCCAGCGTTGCACCCGCAGAGAGGGGCACACCGCATGATGCCCCCGGGTTACCGCAGGGCGACAACCCGCAACTACAAGAGCATCAACCACCACACGAAAGAAGAACAACATGTCCGCAATGATTAACCGCCGCACCGTCCTCGCAGGCTCCGCATTCACAGGCCTAGCTGCACTGCTCGCAGCGTGCGGCTCCAATGGCAGCAGCACCGCATCCAGTACCAACAAGCTGGAGGCTATCAAGTCTGCCGGAAAGATCCGTGTGGGCCTGGAGGGTACCTACCGCCCCTTCTCCTTCCACGACTCGAACGGCACCCTGGTCGGTTTCGAGAAGGAAATCATCGACCTGGTCGCTAAGGACCTGGGCGTCACCGCAGAGTTCACCGAAACCCCCTGGGATTCCCTGATCGCCGGCGTGGACGCTGACCGCTACGACATCGTCATCAACAACGTTTCTGCAACCGATGAGCGTAAGCAGAAGTATGACTTCTCCGTCCCCTACCTGTACTCCGAACCGAAGGTCGCGGTGAAGAAAGATTCTTCCCTGCTGAACGTGAACGAGATTTCCGGTCACTCCTCGGCGCAGTCTGAGACCTCGAACTTCCGCAAGATGGTGGAGGCGAAGGGCGCCTCAATCGTGGTTGTTTCCGGTTTTGATGAGGCTATCGAGCAGGTCCTCTCGGGCCGTGCAGAGATGACCGCGAACGACTCCGTGTCCTTCGCTGAGTACTTCAAGGAGCACCCGGACGCTAACCTGCGCCTGCTCTCCGGTGACCTGGGCACCGGCAGCAACTCCTCCATCCTGTTGCCTAAGGGTCAGGATGCCCTGCGTAACGCTATCGACGAGTCGCTGAAGAATCACCTGCAGAACGGTGACATCAAGGCGATTTACGAGAAGTACGTAGGCGAAGACCTCTCCCCGAAGAACTAATTAAAGGAGCTGAGTTCCGTTTATGGAACGCTACCTGAATCTTTGGGCTGAGTCCCTGCCCCAGCTGCTGGGTTCGACCCTGGCAGTGACCATTCCGCTGTCGCTGATTTCTTTCGCGGTGGCGCTGCTGGTGGGCATTGTGTCTGCGGGCGCGCGCACGAGCCGCTTCGCACCGGTGAACTGGCTGGCGTGGGTGTACATTTGGGTTTTCCGCGGTACCCCGCTGCTGGTGCAGCTGTTCATCGTCTTTTACGGCCTGCCGAAGGTCGGGATCGCCCTGGATGTGTGGAGTGCCGCAATCATCACGATGAGCCTACATACCGGTGCGTACGTGGCGGAGACCTTCCGTTCCGCGGTGGCGGCTATTCCGCGTGGCCAGTTCGAGGCGGCGGCAACCCTGAACTTCACCCGCATGCAGACCCTGCGCCACGTGGTCATTCCGCAGGCGGTGCGTATCGCTCTGCCGAACCTGGGCAACAACTTCATTGACCTGATTAAGGGCACCTCGCTGGTGTCGGTCATTTCGATGGTTGACCTGTTCCAGACCGGTAAGCAGATCGCGTCGCGTACCTTCGAGCCGCTGGCAATGTACTCCGAGGTCGCCATCATTTACCTGGTGATTTTCACTCTGCTGACCGCCGCGCAGTCGGCGCTGGAGAAGTACAGCAACCGTTACGTGAGGAGCAACAATGCTTAGCGTTGAATCCCTATCGAAGAGCTTCGGTGAGACGCAGGTGCTCAAGAACATTAGCCTGGATATCCCCGACGGTGAAACCACGGTTATTCTGGGCCCCTCCGGTAGCGGTAAGTCGACTCTGCTGCGTTGCCTGAACCTGCTGGAAACCCCGCAGTCTGGCACGCTCATCATTGACGGTGCGCAGGTGGACTACAGCCAGAAGCTCACCGACGTGCAGGTGCGTGATATTCGTTCCCGTTCGGCGATGGTGTTCCAGCAGTTCAACCTGTTCCCGAACTACACGGCGTTGAAGAACGTGGCGCTCGCCCCGACCCTCAACGGCACCCTGAGTGCTCAGGAGGCTCAGGAGCGTGCCCGCGAGCTGCTGGCGAAGGTGGGTCTTGCCGACAAGGTGGATTCCTACCCGGACGCCCTCTCTGGTGGCCAGCAGCAGCGTGTGGCGATTGCCCGCGCCCTGGCGCTGGAACCCTCCTACCTGCTCTTTGATGAGCCGACGAGTGCGTTGGATCCCGAGCTGGAGGCGGAGGTCATTCGCGTGCTGATGCAGCTGGCGAAGGAGGGTCGCTCCCTGGTTATCGTGACGCACAATATGGCGTTTGCGAAGAAGGTCGCGGACCGTATCGTGTTCCTGGAGAACGGTACCCTACGCTATAACGGTGAGCCGACCGGTTTCTTTGCTTCGGATGATGAGCGTATCTGTAAGTTCTTGACCGTGTATGACAGCACTGAGTACACGATTTAGTCATATAGTAAATGTGGGCTGGTTTCTGCTCATCAGATGATTATCTGATGAGCAGAAACCAGCCCACATTCTATATACAGCATATATTGGTTTTTACTCTGAAAGTCCCTTAGAGCGACGATACTCCTCAAGCTGCTCAGCATTAATCACCTCAAGCTGCTCAGTGAGTGGAGCACCGGGTGCCCAGCCCTCATTAGTAACGGTGCGGTCCTCCTGCTTACCAAAAGTGAAGAGACGCGGGCGAGGCACACGCAGCTCAGACGGGGTGGTCGGCAGCTGCCAATTCTTCGCGTAGGAGAGTACACCCAGTACCAAACACAGCAGAATGGATAGACCCATCGCCAGGTTCGGGCGATGGAATAGGCCAGTCACGAGGGCGGTCTCGGCGGCCCCCACAAACGCGACCGTCGCATACAGGGAGTTGCCACCAAAAATTGCCGGAATGCGGTTGACCATAATGTCACGGATAACGCCGCCGCCGACCGCGGTGGTCACACCCAGTGCAATAGCGGGCAGCCAGTGCAGACCCAGGTTCAGGGACTTAATGGTGCCAGTTGCCGCCCACGCACCCATACCGATGAAGTCGATGACGAGCATGGTTCGGGTTGCCCAGCGGGCACTCAAATCGATGCTGTACGCCAGAATTGAGGAGCCGATAGCGCCTACCCAGTAGCCGCCGTCGGTGAGTGCCACCGGCAGACCCGAGTTGAGTAGGATGTCACGGATCATACCGCCGCCCATACCGCAGGCGACTGCGAGCAGCAGGAAGCCCACAATGTCGAATCGGAAGGCGCGCGCCACAGCACCGCCGAGCAGGCCGTTGGCGACAACGGCGGCAATGTCGACGATGCGGAATACCTGGTCCGGGTCAAAGAGCTCGTGCATGGGCGTTCTCCTGCGTACGTGATACGTGTGCTGTGGGGTGCGGGTAAGGCGCGCACGGTGGGCGGGTCGGGTGACGACGTTATCACCGCATCCGGCTCTGTCTGCCTGTGCGCGTACCTGAAATGGCACCGATTTATTGTAGACCCGCCCCCGCCTCTGCTCCTAGTTAAGAGGCGCTTGTATCAAGGCTGTTTGAAGGCCGGGGCTTGAGGGCATAGCGGAAGCGGCGCATCCGACCCGTGATGGGTGGATGCGCCGCTTCTGTGTAAGCTCTAACGCTTAGTGGGTTTAGCCCAGTGCCTCAGCCAGCTGAATGCCCTGTGCCACGCCACCGAGGGTTGCAGCAATACGGATCAGGTCGTTGACCTGTTCCTTGGTTGCGCCCTCTTCGCGCAGGGTGTGCTCGTGAGCTTCAACGCAGTGGGAGCAGCCGTTGACTGCGGACACTGCCAGTGCGAACATCTCGAAGTCGAGCTTCTCAATGCCACCGTTCTTGCCGATGATCTGCATGCGCAGGTTTGCGCGCTGGTCATCGTATGCACCGTTCAGGAAGCCACGGGTGCGGTAGAAGATGTTGTTCATGCCCATGATGGTTGCAGCGCCCAGAGCAGCCTCGTAAGCGGTGTCGCTCAGGTGCTCCTTAGCCTCTGCAGCAATCTCAACAACAACAGAGTCAACCTTGGTTGCTGCTGCGGTTGCGAGGATTGCACCCCAGAGCTGCTGCTCGGACAGGGAGGTAATGCGGGGCAGAGAGGACAGGTTGAGGTTCATGTCCTTCGCGTAGGAAGGCAGAGCCGAACGCAGGTTATCGATGCTCATGGATTACTTCATCTCCTTGAATGCGTCGATGGTCTCTGCACCCTTCTTCCAGTTGCATGCGCACAGCTCGTCGGACTGCAGTGCGTCCAGCTGACGGAGCACCTCGTCGGTGTTACGGCCGACAGAGTCAGCGGTAATGGAGACCGACTGGATGGTGTTGTGGGGATCGATGATGAAGGTTGCGCGGTCTGCAACGCCGTCCTTGTTCAGGATGCCCAGTGCGCTAACCAGCTCACGCTTGAGGTCGGATGCCATGACGATGGGCAGGTCCACGAGCTCTTCGTGAGAGCGGCGCCATGCGTAGTGGGTGTACTCGTTATCAACGGAAACGCCGATCACCTGGGTGTCACGTGCCTCGAACTCGTCAGCAAGCTTGCCGAATGCAGCAATCTCGGTGGGGCAAACGAAGGTGAAGTCCTTCGGCCAGAAGAAGACGACGCGCCAGGTGTCTTCGTCCAGACCCTCGGAGGATACGGTGGTGAAGTAGTCTTCGGGGGCGTTTGCTTCGATGTCAGCGAGCTTACCCGGGACAACGCCGGTGAGCTCGTATTCGGGGAACTGGTCGCCGATGGTCAGAACTGCCATAGTGTTCTTCTTTCTGATTTGTGTCGCGCGACGAGAGTGCGTGGCGCTTGTTCTAATAGTGCCCAGTGAACGGGCCTGATAACTATTTTATTATGAATAATTCATAATAATCAAGTGGCCTTGGAATAAAACCCGAAGGTTTAACTATGATATGCATCACTGAATATTCCGGGGTATTCGAAAAGTTTCTACCCGTGCAAATTGCCAGGCGCAAATCCCACTTACAAACCCCAGGGGTTAAGCTCGAATCATGACCCCTGAACACAGTGACTTCTTAGAACACAGCGAATATGTAGAGCCTGGCCAACCCGAACTCATTACCGAACGCCTCACCCTGCGCCACCTGCGCGAGGCGGATATCCCCGACATCGTGGAATCCTGCCGCGATGAAGAAATCCTCCGCTACACCCGCATTCCCTTGAACTACACGCACGCCGACGCCGAGGACTACCTGCTCACCACTGCCCGCCAGATTGCCGTCGGACAGATTCAGCGTTGGGCGATTGACGC
>NZ_JAPWAL010000015.1:0-48145 GCF_041432905.1 Rothia sp. 27098_8_161
TACACCGAAGAGGAAACCCGCGCCGTCGGCGAATGGGCACTGTCCAAGGGGATTTTCGTGCTGACCGATGAGATTTACGAGCATCTTACCTATGACGGTGTTGAGGCAGTCTCCATCCTGAAGGCAGTACCCGAGCTCGCTAACCTGTGCGTCATTCTCAACGGCGTGGCAAAGACCTACGCCATGACCGGTTGGCGTGTGGGCTGGATGATTGGCCCGCGCGACGTCATCGCTGCAGCCTCCAACCTGCAGTCCCACATGACCTCCAACGTCAACAACATCGCCCAGCGCGCAGCCCTTGCCGCGCTGACCGGCCCGCAGGACGACGTAGAAATTATGCACGCCGCCTTCGACCGCCGCCGCCGCACCATCGTAGATGGCCTGAACGCTATTGAAGGCGTGCACTGCCCCGTACCCACCGGCGCGTTCTACGCCTACCCGGATGTACGCGAACTGCTCGGCAAGGAAATTGAAGGCGTACGCCCGCAGACCACCGCAGAACTGGCTGAGCTCATCCTCGAAAAGGCTGAGGTCGCTGTGGTTCCCGGTGAGGCATTCGGCCCCAGCGGCTACCTGCGCCTCTCCTACGCGCTGAGCGACGAGGACCTGACGGAGGGTCTGGACCGCCTGCAGAAGTTCCTCGGTCAGGCACGCGACTAGTTCCGTCCCCCTCTGACCACGCCCGCTGAACCGTACAACTCACCTCGGTAGGGACTGCAGTTCAGTGGGGACAGCGGTTCAGGTGTGGGATGAACCGGTACAAAACGATCAATCACAGGGCTATTGACCGTTTTTTGTCCTAAAAACCGAGAACCCCACAAAGATTTAAAAATATTTTTAAAACTGCGGAGGCCTCCTACATCTTTTCAGGTGTGTGGAGGCCTCCGCTGCTTTTTTGGTGTCATACGTGGGAAGAGGCGGCTATTTGTATATCAAACCCAAACATACAGGTATAAAATACCTGAACTTTTATACAGAAATCCTGGCGTTCCCACGCCTCTCCACCACTACCCACACAACCCAAACACCGCTAAAATAGAGACTAAGAGAACGACCTCCCGACCAGTACGCATTCCGGTACCAGATTCGCGGAGGTCATAGTTATATACGCGCGCACAACACCCCAAGGCGCAAACATCCACAAGGAGCCAATATGAAGATCGGTCTGCTTACTTCCGGCGGCGACTGCCCCGGCCTGAACGCTGTCATCCGCGGCGCTGTCCTCAACGGCGTCAAGAAGTACGGCTACGAGTTCGTCGGCTTCCGTGATGGCTGGCGCGGAGTCGTTGAAGGCGACTACATGGACCTGCCCCGCCAGAAGGTCCGCGGTCTGGCGTCCCAGGGCGGCACCATCATCGGCACCTCCCGTACCAACCCCTTCGACGGCCCCAACGGTGGCCCCGAAAACATCGAAATCATGATGGAACGCCACGGTATCGACGCCATCGTCGCCATCGGCGGTGAAGGCACCCTCGCAGGCGCAAAGCGTCTAGCAGACGCAGGCCTGCCCGTCATCGGTGTCCCCAAGACCATTGACAACGACCTGCGCGCAACCGACTACACCTTCGGCTTCGACACCGCAGTGTCCATCGCAACCGAGGCGATGGACCGCATCCGCACCACCGGTGAATCGCACCACCGCTGCATGGTCGCCGAGGTCATGGGCCGCCACGTCGGCTGGATTGCACTGCACTCCGGCATGGCTGCAGGCGCACACGCAATCCTGATCCCCGAAGTCAAGGTCTCCATGGAGCAGGTTGCAAGCTGGGTCAAGGAAGTACACGACCGCGGCCGCTCTCCCCTGGTTGTTGTTGCTGAAGGCTTCATCCCCGAAGGCTTTGACGAGGTCATGGCAAACAAGGGTACTGAGAAGGACGGTCGTCCCCGCCTCGGTGGTATCGGTGACTACATCACCCACGAAATCGAGAAGATGACCGGCATCGAAACCCGCAACACCATCCTGGGTCACATCCAGCGCGGTGGCGCCCCCACCGGCTATGACCGTGTGCTGGCAACCCGCCTGGGCATGGGCGCAGTAGACATGGTTGCTCAGAAGCAGTGGGGCAAGATGGTCTCCGTTCAGGGTACCGAGGTCAAGTACGTACCCCTCGAAGAGGCACTGGACGGTCTGAAGTCCGTACCTCAGGAACGCTGGGACGAAGCATCCGTACTCTTCGGCCGCTAAACTCCTCAACCTCAGCATATTAGCTGGGCGCACATACTAAAACCGCGGAGGCGGGCACTCACAACGAATGTCCGCCTCCGCGGTTTTATGTAGGTCGTCAGATGCTATTGCCTAGCCAGATACTCTAGCGCTTCAAGAAATCTTGACCCGCCAAAGAACGACGCGCCACCTCACCGGACTCCGGCGAAACCACCGTCGTCTGAGCTACCGCATACTCAGTCGCCGGCGCCGGCGAACCATCGGGCAGGAAGTCGCCGCCATCAACCGCACGCAAAGGCGCCTGTGGATCAATACCGCGCTTGATCACAGCCAATGCAATCGGGCCCGCCTCATAATGCAACGCCACCGAGGTAATTCGACCAACCGGGCGGGACTTACCCTCCACAAACAGCTCACTACCTACCGCCGGAAGGGTGTGCTCCGAACCGTCAATATCCAAGAACACCAGACGGCGCGGTGGACGACCCAGGTTATGCACGCGAGCCACCGTCTCCTGGCCCTTGTAGCAGCCCTTATCGAAATGCACCGCGGTACGGGTATAATCCAGCTCCTGCGGAATGGTCTTATCGTCAGCTTCAGTGCCGTAGCGCGGGCGCCACGCCTCAATACGCAGAGCCTCCGCAGCCCACAGACCGGCAAAGCGGGCATCCGAAGATTCAGCCAGGGCGGGCAGAACAGCGCGCGGCACAATGCTCAAGAAACGCACATAGTCCGCACCCGGGTGATGATCGCCCGCCTCATCGTAACGGTAGCTGCCCGGTGCCGGAGTGTGCCAAGGGTCTTCCCACACCAGCGGCTTACCCTCAGCAAGCGCCGGATGCACTGAACCGTCCTGCAGAATCGGGTTGCGGGCGCTCTCCAGCACCGCATACTCATCACTGAGGTTCTGCACCTCAACGCGCATCATGAACTTCATGCGGTTCAGGTAATCGGTCAGCAGCTGCGCCTGGTCGCCCTCCACAATTAGCCAGAGTGCCTCGCCGTCTTCAATTGCGGCGGGTGCATACTCCACGCGGCCCTGAGGGGAAAGCAGCAGGAACTCACGACTCTCCCCGGCGGTCATGCCGGTCAGAATCTGCGAGGCAATGGAGGTCAGCCAGGTCTGGCGATCCGGCCCCTCAACACGCACCACGCCCAGGCAGGAGCGATCCACCAACACTAGCGGCTCCTGATCCTGTGCGGAGCGGTCAAAGCTGAGGGCGCGCTGCTCCAGCATCGGATTGCCGTAGTGTACGGCAACGCCAGTATCCAGTCCGGAGGCAGCAAAAGCGCCATGCAGGCTCAACAAGGGGCTCACCGGGCGGGCAGTCTCAGGTTGGGATACCTCAGCCTGAGACGCTTCAAACAAAGATTCAGTCACGGATGGTGCACCTTTCACGCAAAGAGTCTACCCCGCCACGTAGCGGGGCAGACAGAAGTTAACTACTCAGCACCGGGCTCGCCTACTCAGCACCGGGCTCGCCGGTAGGCTCGCCACCGCCCAAAGGCCCGAACATCGATGTGCCCAAGGAAGCACCGGTCATCGAGGAGGTCTTACGTAGCTCGGCGGAGGCGTGCTTGTGCAGCTTGCCCTCGGTATCTGCGATTTCCCAGTCCCACATGAGGTTACCGTTGACCAGGCCCCATAGTCGCACGGAGCCTGCGTACTCATGGGAAATCTCATCGCGCAACAGGTTACCGGTCTGCATACGAATCACAGGGCCCTTGACCATGCCCACGTAGTTTTCGCTAATGCCGCCGGGGTGCGCAATGGTCGCCAGCAGGGAGAAGCCGTCGTCGGCGTTGCGGAGAGTCTCTACGCTTGCCGCGTCAGCGAAGGCGGGAACAATGTCCTTGGGGACGATACCGAAGCCGCCGTCAGCATCGGTGAGGGGGCGGTCAATCTGCCAGAAGCCAGTCTCAACGGTGATGGGGCGCAGCTTCTGGCCCTCATCGTCGAGCAGGAAAGACTCGGCGCGGTATTCGATAAAAGGCAGGCCTTCCTGCTCAAAAGTAATGATCTGGCCGAAGGGGGTGTTTTCCTGACCTTCGTACCACATGGTTCCGGTACCTTCCCAGGTACCCAGCAGCCAGGAAAGGGGAACAAGTTCGGGGGTTAGATTCGTCGGAATTTCAATAGCCATACCCACCATTTTAGTGCCTGGATCATGACAAGCGCCCATTATGTCCACCTGTTCGCCCAAGGCACCGGGCGGGTTACGGGGCTTTATGATCCGCGCTATTAAGCAAACCCGGCAAAAATAAAACCCCCAACCGGAAGGGACCGGTGGGGGTTTACGCCGTCATTGGCGAGGCGGTACGAACCATATGGGGACACCACCTAAGCCCTGTGTGGGCGATACTTCTGCTCTGTGCAGGAAGACTACTTCTGACCGCTGAAGAGGCCACGCAGTACTGCGAATGCACCGATACCGATGCACACGGAGATAATAGCCATCAGCGACATGAAGAGAGCTTCGAGAGCCATAAGATTGTTATCCATGCCTTAAACCTACCATAGACTCCCCCTGAAAAGGGGCGCGGAATCAGTGCTAAAGACATACTGGACAGAGCTCTCGGCAACAACCTGCTCAGACGAATAAGTAACCAGTCCGGCATACGATACCTACTCCTGCTCTTTGCCGCTTCCACAGCTGCAGCATAGGCGGGCGAGTACACTAGAAAGAGCCTAATATTTTACCGGGGAAGGAGAGGGTGTGTACCGTATTGCGCTTCTGAGTGATACCGCCGCACAGGATATGATCCCCTCGCTGAGTCTACTTAGCCACAAGGTACACGTTTTCTCCCTCGACACCGCCCATACAGCCCTTGAAACCGAAACATTCGACCTGTTCATGGTCGATGCCCGCACCGCCCTCGTCAAAGCACACCGCTGCGCCCAGCTACTGCGCATCGCAGGTGTACAACTGCCGCTCATCGCACTCCTAAATGAAGGTGGCATGGCTGCTGTTGCCGCCTCCTGGCAGGTGGACGATATTGTCTCTGACCAGGCCTCCCCTTCCGAAATGGATGCGCGTCTACGTCTTGCCGTTAAAAGGGAAGCAACCACCGAAGAAGAAAACCAGCAGGAACGAGTGGTACGCGCAGGCAACCTCGTGATTGACACCCAGGCGTACTCCGCGCATCTTTCTGGTACAGCACTGAACCTGACCTTCAAAGAGTTTGAACTGCTCAAATTCATGGCGCTACACCCCGGACGGGTCTTCTCCCGTGCCCAGCTACTCTCCGAAGTGTGGGGTTATGACTCCTACTACGGCGGCACCCGCACCGTGGATGTACATGTACGTCGTCTGCGTTCCAAGCTAGGAACCGAGTACGAGCAGATGATCTCGACCGTCCGTAATGTTGGGTATTCCTTCAATATCACCCGCTAAATTTCGCGGCACCAACCACTCATTTGGTGTACCCACTCTGCCAGTTGCCCCGGTGCTGCACCGAGTACCAGAATGCGTAAATGTTCCGGTTCTTGTCATATTCGCCCAGGACGGAGAACAAACTCTCCAAAGAGCAACTATCCCCGGTAGAGTTGAACCAGAAGGCTACGAAAGAAGGCGATGATGGTACACAACCAGACACCCGATTCCTCCACCCTGCCCGATGCAAGCACCCCGGTATACGCAGAACCGCAGCTCACCGAAGAGCTACTAGAACGCTTCGATTCCTTCGCGCAGAAGGTTGCCCGCCATGACGGCGTCTCGGCGTTCTCTGAGCAGACCCGCATTGAGCTGAGTAAGGCACTCCACGAAAGCACCCTGACCCCTCCGCGTTTCTTTATCGCAGAGGACGAGGGCACCCTCGCAGCCGTCTTTGTGGCGCTTACCCCCACCAATGACGAAGATACCGGCGTGATTGAGGCAGCTGTCGCCCCCGAATATCGCGGACGAGGCGCCGGCAGTGCATTCTTCGACCATGCTGTCCGCCAGCTGGGCAATGACGCGACGCGACACCGTCTCTGGGTGCACGGTACCGCCACCGACACCGGCATTGAAAGCCCCGCCCACACCTTTGCGACCCTGCACGGCTTCAAGCCGGTGCGTGTGCTATACAAGATGGTTCTGCCTCTGGACGCTCAAACTCGTGAAGACCTTGTGGAACGCTCCGACGCGCGAACCCTGCCCGAAAACCTACGCATGCGCACCTTCACCAGTGTGGACGAGTTTCCCTGGCTACGCGTGAACGCTGCAGCGTTTGCGCACCACCCCGAGCAGGGCAAGCTCACCCTTGCTGATTTGCGCGAGCGCACCGGCTCCTCCTGGTTTCGTCCCGAGGGTTTCTTCATCGCCTCCGAGGTGGATGATGACTCCGCCATTGCGGCATTCACCTGGACTAAGATTCCGACCGGTCAGGAGCAGGGCAAGCTGTCCCCCTCCGGCGAGATTTACGTGGTGGGCGTGAACCCGCAAGCTCAGGGATGCGGTTTGGGCCGCACCCTCACTCTGCGTGCGCTGGCGTACCTGGCGTGCGCTGAGGATGACAATGGCGAGCCGCTGCGCGCCATTGACCTGTACGTGGACGCCGATAATGACACCGCCTATGCCCTCTACACTTCCTTGGGCTTTGGTGTGGCGACGGTTGATCGCATGTACGCTCCCGAGCAGCAAGATGCGCCTGCCGCATAGTTTCTGTACGCAGTCTTTGGCGTGCTTCTTTACGACTTATCCCCGATCAGAAAGGCAAGTACAGTATGGTACCCGCCCCCAATGGCCTGAATAAGGCGCCTAAGCCCAAGCCGTCTGAGCCTGCGCCCATGACCGGTGTCATTCACATTGGCCACGATATTTCAAAGATTGAGCGCGCCGAATCTCGCGGTGACCGCATTGAGAAGGGTGAGAAGCGCTCCTACTTCAGCTTAGAAGAGGAGTTCGGCCCGGAGCGTTTCTTCGACCGTGAGAGCAGCTGGCTAGATTTCAATACCCGCGTGTTGGAGTTGGCGGAGGACCCAAACCTGTTTCTGCTGGAGCGTCTGAACTTCCTGTCGATTGTGGCGTCTAACCTGGACGAGTTCTTCATGGTGCGCGTGGCCGGTTTGAAGCGTCGTATCGCCACTGGCTTGGCGGTGCCTTCGGCAGCCGGGCTGAGCCCCGAGGAGCAGATGGAAGAGATTGCTGAACGCGCTCACCAGCTGCAGGCTCGTCACGCTGATGTATTCCATAATCAGGTTCTGCCTGCTCTGGAGGAGCAGAACATCCGTATCGTGGGTTGGAACGATCTGGATACGGACGCTAAGCAGCGTCTACGCCAGGAGTTTATGCAGGATATCTTCCCGATTCTGACCCCGCTGGCGGTTGACCCGGCACACCCCTTCCCGTACATTTCGGGTCTGTCGCTGAACCTTGCGGTGCTGGTGCGTAACCCCCAGACCGGCAAGGAGCTGTTCGCTCGCGTGAAGGTGCCCGATCAGCTGGACCGTATGGTCTCTGTGGATGGTTCGCGCGCCGCCAACACTGCGGGCCGCGAAAGCCGCTACATTGCGCTCGAAGACATCATTGCTGAGCACCTGGATACCCTCTTCCCTGGCATGGAGGTTGTGGAGCACCACGTCTTCCGCGTGACCCGTAATGAGGATCTTGAGGTAGAAGAGGACGACGCCGAGAACCTGCTGAAGGCTCTGGAGAAGGAGCTTCTGCGCCGTCGTTTCGGCCCGCCGGTCCGTCTGGAGGTTGAGGACACCATCAACCCGACCATCCTGGATCTGCTGATTTCTGAGCTGAACATCCACGAGTCCGAGGTGTACCGTCTGCCGGCTCCGTTGGATTTGCGGGGCATGAGTGCGATTGTTCGTGCGAACCGTCCGGCTCTGCACTATCCCAAGCACATTGCGCACACGTCCCGCTGGCTCAACGCCACCGAGACTGCGAAGGCTGCGGACGTTTTCGCTGCCGCCCGCGATCACGACGTGCTGCTGCACCACCCGTACGATTCCTTCGCAACCAGTGTGCAGGCGTTCTTGGCGCAGGCTGCCGCCGACCCGCGTGTTCAGGCGATTAAGCAGACCCTGTACCGCACCAGTGGCGATTCCCCCATCGTGGATGCGCTGATTGAGGCAGCCGAGGCTGGCAAGCAGGTTGTGGCGCTGGTGGAGATTAAAGCTCGCTTTGATGAGGAAGCCAACATCTCCTGGGCTCGTAAGCTGGAGCGCGCCGGTGTGCACGTGGTGTACGGCATCGTGGGTCTGAAGACTCACTGCAAGCTGTCGCTGGTGGTGCGCCGCGAGGGTAACCACCTGCGCCGTTACGCGCACATTGGTACCGGTAACTACCACCCATCGACCGCTCGTTTCTACGAGGATTTGGGCATCATCACCTGCGACGAGCAGATTTGTGAGGATGTCTCCCGCCTGTTCAACCAGCTGTCCGGTTACGCGCCGAAGACCAACTACCAGTCGTTGCTGGTGGCGCCGCGTACTCTGCGTAGCGGCCTGATTGAGTGCATCGACCAGGAGATTGAGAACCACAAGGCTGGCCGCCCGGCGAAGATTCAGATCAAGTGCAACTCCATGGTGGATGAGGCCGTCATCGATTCGCTGTACCGCGCTTCGCAGGCCGATGTGCCGGTGGATGTGGTGGTTCGCGGTATTTGTGCGCTGCGCCCGGGCGTTAAGGGTCTGAGCGAGAATATTCGCGTCCGTTCGGTGCTGGGCCGCTTCTTGGAGCATTCGCGTGTGTTTGCGTTTGAGAACGGTGGCGATCCGATCGTATACATTGGTTCTGCCGATATGATGCACCGCAACCTGGACCGCCGCATTGAGGCGCTCGTGCCGGTGAAGGATCCGCGCCACGTGAAGTACCTGCGTGACATGTTCACCACTTATATGAGTGATTCTTCGCGTACCTGGCACCTGGATTCTGAGGGTAACTGGACCCGCCACGACACCGATGACAAGGGCAACCCGCTGCAGGATGTGCAGTCGTACTACCTAAGCTCGCGTTCCCGTAAGAACGTGGTGGATAAGGTCTAAGGATTTGCTGCTGACCTACCGGTGATTTCTGGTGGTGAACCCCGTCTGTTTCCGCGCTTTATGGTGTGGGGCAGGCGGGGTTTTCCGCGTGTCGTGCAAAAACGTGCGGTGGACTAGTGCACTTAGCACAAAAGTGAACAACAGGTTACGTTGAGATTACAACTTGACCGTTCTCTCACCTACAATTAGACGCGGAGCATGGTGCCCGTTGGCATTGTGCACAGCCTAGCGAAGAGGTTCAGAGAGAGATATGGCACCGCTGGATTCCCCCTCCATCTACTACTCGGCACGACGTTTTGACGCGATCAACACCATTGACCGCGCCCCCACGAACACTGCGGATATTGTTGCTTCTGGCGCGCTGATTTGGCGTATGCGCGACGGTGCGCTTGAGGTCCTCATCATTCACCGCCCCCGCTACGATGACTGGTCCTGGCCTAAGGGCAAGCAGGATCCGGGCGAGTCCCTGGCTGAGACCGCTATTCGTGAGATTCGCGAAGAGGTCGGTCTGCAGGTTGTTCTGGGTGTGCCCCTGGCGGTGACTTCCTACCCGGTGGGCGGCCGTCCGAAGGATGTTTTCTACTGGGCTGCGGAGCTTCCCGAGGGTGCCCGCGCCCTGGCGGATGAGGGTGAAGTGGATGAGCTGCGCTGGGTATCCACCGAGGTTGCTCGCGCCCTGCTGACCAACGAGGACGACCTGGCACCCCTGGAATCTCTGGAGGCTCTGGCTGAGGCGGATGCGCTGCGTACCCGCCCGATTCTCATTGCCCGCCACGCGAAGGCTAAACCGCGTTCGAACTGGGCTGCTGCTGAGGATGACCGTCCGCTCGCGGCGACCGGTAAGCGTCAGGCGTTGGCCTCTAGCCGTCTCTTTGCGGCGTGGGCTCCGAGCCGTATTATTTCTTCCCCGTGGTTGCGTTGCGTTCAGACCGTGACCCCGTACTCGGTGGATTATGGTGTGTCGGTGAAGGAGAAGAAGTCCCTGTCTGAGGCTGGCGCTCAGCGTCACCCGGCGCGTGTTGCCCGCACCGTGGCGTCGCTGTTCGATAAGGATTCTTCCTCCCTGCTGTGCACTCACCGCCCGGTGCTGCCTCAGGTGATGGATGTTCTGCGTGAGTACCTGTTTGAGGGTTCCGCGGAGGTTCTTCCGACTGAGGACCCGTACCTGGAGCCCGGCGATGCCCTGGTTCTGCAGGTGACTGAGGGCGATGACCCGCGTATTGTCTCGGTGGAGCGTGTACGCGCGGCCCTGGACTAACACCCATATACTTTGATCTTCTAACGGCGAGCGCGCTGGGCTTTATGCTCAGCGCGTTTGCTCTACCTGCGCCCATTCGAGGGTTTACAATAGAGGGGCGGTTGATTTGTGACCGTCTCTCACGTCTACTGACAGGATTCAAGGTTTTTCTTATGACTCACGCAATCCCCACTCCCTATGAAGATCTTCTGCGCGACATCCTGGAGGAAAACAAGGACGCCATCGCCGCCGACGCTCAGCGTTCCGACCGCACCGGCACCGGCACCTTCGGCGTGTTTGGCCGCCAGATGCGCTTCGACCTGCGGGATTCCTTCCCGCTGATTACCACCAAGCGTGTGCACTTCAAGTCGGTTGCTATTGAGCTGCTGTGGTTCCTGCGCGGTTCCTCGAACGTCCGCTGGTTGCAGGAGCGCGGCGTGACCATTTGGGATGAATGGGCCGACGAGAACGGTGACTTGGGTCCGGTGTACGGCGTGCAGTGGCGTTCGTGGCCGACCCCCGACGGAGGCACGATTGATCAGATTGCCAAGGTCATCGACTCGCTCAAGAACAACCCCGCCTCGCGCCGCCACATCGTTTCGGCGTGGAACCCGGTCGAGGTGGACAACATGGCGCTTCCGCCCTGTCACGCGCTCTTCCAGTTCTACGTGCACGAGCGCCCGGACGGCGTGAAGGAGCTCTCCTGCCAGCTGTACCAGCGTAGCGCGGACATGTTCCTGGGCGTGCCCTTTAACATCGCCTCCTACGCCCTGCTGACCTACCTGATTGCCGAAGAGGTGGGCATGGTTCCGGGCGAGTTCGTGTGGACCGGCGGTGACTGCCACATCTACTCGAACCACCTGGAGCAGGTGAAGAAGCAGCTGGGCTACGGCACCGATCCGGAGGGCAACCCCTACCCGCCGCGCGAGCCCTACCCGTACCCGAAGCTCGTTATTAAAACCAAGAAGCCTTCTATTTTCGATTACGAGTACGAAGACTTCGAGCTGGTGGATTACAAGCACCACCCGGGCATCGCCGCCCCGATTGCGGTCTAGCAAGTGTGAGGAGTCATGATGTATTGTCTGGGCGCTATCTGGGCTCAAACCGATGCCGGAGTCATTGGCCGCGCGGGGGATATGCCCTGGCGCGCCCCGGAGGATTTGGCGCATTTCAAGGCGGTTACCCTGGGGGCTCCGGTCATCATGGGGCGCCGCACGTGGGAGTCCTTCCCGCCGCGTTTTCGTCCCCTGCCGGGCCGCACGAATATTGTGATTAGCCGTTCGGTTTCTGAGGCTGAAGAACGCGATGGTGCCCTGTGGGTTCCCTCGCTGGATGCGGCACTGTACGCGGCTCGCGACGCCGTGGGCGCACCGGTCGAAGCTACCCCGGCAGATACCGCTACAGATACCCCCGCGGTTGATGCCTGGATTCTTGGCGGCGGCTCCGTCTACGCGGAGGCGCTCTCCCGCAACGACCTGCCCGCCTTCGGTCGGGTGGAAGTGGTGGAGCGTACGTTCTTCTACTGCCAGGAAGGCAACGAGATTACCGGCGATACGCGAGCGCCCGAACTGCAGCTCGCGGACTCTCACGGAAACTGCGCGGCAGGCTCCCCAAACGGATGCTGGCACGTGGTCTCCGAGACGGCCTGGGAGAAGAGCGAGAAGGGGTACCTGCTCGATGAGTCGGGCACGAAGAACCCCATGTACTTCTCCTTCCAGAGGCTCGAACGTCTCTAGCGTTGGCTCGGCTTCTCCGGCCCGAACGCATCTTTTAGGTACATCGCTCAAGCCCGCGGATACTTCACCCGGAGTGCCGCGGGCTTGAGCGTTTAACCCGCCCCGAGCGCCCCGAGGATAAGCCCCGGCGGTAAGCTCCGCGCCTCCGCGAGATGTTCCGTTCCGAATACCAGATTTTTTGTACGGTGTTATCCCGGATACGCCAACCTGAGAGTACACTGGGAACCATGAACTTTAATCCCGGTGACTCTGTAGGTTTTGTTGGCTGGCGCGGCATGGTGGGCTCCGTCCTCATGAAGCGCATGGTTGAGGAAGGCGACTTCGAGGGCATTACCCCCGTTTTCTTCACCACCTCTAACGTTGGTGGCCAGGCGCCCACCTTCGACGGCGTTCTCGAGCCGTCCGAGCTGAAGGACGCCTACGACATTGATGAGCTGCGCAAGCACTCCATCATCGTGACCGCTCAGGGCGGTGGCTACACCGAGGCCGTGCACCCGAAGCTGCGTGCGGCCGGCTGGGACGGCCTGTGGATTGACGCCGCCTCTACCCTGCGCATGAACGATGACTCCATCATCGTGCTCGACCCCATCAACCGCGAGGTCATCGACCGCGGCCTGGCCTCCGGCGTGAAGGACTACATCGGCGGCAACTGCACCGTCTCCTGCCTGCTGATGGGTCTGGGCGGCCTCTTCAAGAACGACCTGGTCGAGTGGGCAACCTCCATGACCTACCAGGCCGCTTCCGGCGGCGGCGCCCGCCACATGCGCGAGGTGCTCGCACAGTTCCGCGACCTGGGCAACGAGGTCTCTGAGGAGCTGAACGACCCCGCATCCGCAATCCTGGACATCGACCGCAAGATTCTTGCGAAACAGCGCTCCGGTGAGCTGGATTCTACCCAGTTCGGTGTGCCGCTCTCCGGCTCCCTGATTCCTTGGATTGACTCGGATTTGGGTAACGGCCAGTCTCGTGAAGAGTGGAAGGCTGAGGTCGAGACCAACAAGATTCTGGGCCGTTCCGACGATGACAAGATCACTATGGACGGCCTGTGTGTCCGTATCGCTGCGATGCGCTCGCACTCTCAGGCGCTGACCATCAAGCTCAAGAAGGACCTGCCGTTGGAGGAGATTGAGCGTATTATCGCTGAGGATAACCCCTGGGTCCGCTTCGTGCCGAATGAGCGTGAGGCTTCTATGGAGCAGTTGACCCCCGTGGCAGCTTCGGGTGCTCTGGAGATTCCGGTTGGTCGCGTGCGTAAGCTCGCTATGGGCCCCGAGTACATTAGCGCATTCACCGTGGGTGACCAGCTGCTCTGGGGTGCTGCTGAGCCGATTCGCCGTATGCTGCAGATTGCTATTGGCAAGCTCTAAAGCTCGCTGACAAGCTATAGAAAAGCCCTCGCTCTCATTCTCTTATCGGATGGGTGCGAGGGCTTTGTGTGTCTGCGTATAGCTTGCGCGGACCGGGTTAGTGCGGGCCTGGTTAGCGTGAGTAGGTTAGCGCTGGTTTGTGGCGGCCGCCTTACGTTCTGCCTGACGTACGGCTTTGCGTTCCTTACGCTGCTGTCGCCAGGCGCGGTAGCGGTACCAGGCGGTGAGCACCACGTGCTTCATGAAAATATTGGCGCGGTGTGCCCAGGTGAATTCAGTACCCCAAATGCCCAGGCCGATAAAGATGAACAGCCAGCCGGGGCCGGGGGTGACGAGCATAATCAGCCCGGCGATAAAGCAGAAGGTGCCTATGCCGATGACGAGTGGCTTGTAGAGATGACGCATAACCGGATGCGCGTGCATGCGCTCCTTGCGGGCTTCAAGCCAGCGGTGAAAGCGACTGGTTTCGCTTTCCTTGACTTCATCTTCAATGGTTTTCAGGGGTGGTCCTTCCAAACATGCCGTAGGTGGCTTTCACCAGGCGGCGGTGGTTAGAGAATAGCATTCACTGCTGTATAGCGGCTGTGAAAGATTTCGTCATGTATGAGATTTTTCGTCATCTTCAAAGTTTTTCATTTAGCGGCGTTCAAGTCGAAAATACCTTTATATACTGTAAGGGAACAATTCACCCGGCACTACGCCTAAACACTATGGAAGCGACCCAATACCGTGTCCTCCTCACGTCCCGTATCAACGGACTCACCCCGCACCAACGCTGTTGCACCCGCTGGTACCTCTGCGCCCGCCACTGAACGCAACGCCGCACCGACCCTCAACGAACGCCTCGAAAACCTGCCCTTCACCCGCGCCCACGGCAAGCTCCTGGGCATCTCGGGTCTCGGCTGGGCACTGGACGCCATGGACGTCGGCCTCATCTCCTTCGTCATGGCGGCACTCATCAAGGAATGGCAGCTCAGCCCCACCGAGGCCTCCTGGCTCGGATCTATCGGATTCGTCGGCATGGCGCTCGGTGCAACCTTCGGCGGTCTACTCGCCGATAAGCTCGGCCGCCGCTACATCTTCGCCCTCACCCTGCTGGTATACGGTCTGGCGACCGGCGCCTCCGCCCTGGCAACCTCCTTGGGCGTGCTGCTCGTCTTCCGTTTCCTGGTCGGACTGGGTCTGGGCGCGGAGCTTCCCGTGGCATCCACCCTAATTTCTGAGTTCTCACCGCGCGCTATTCGTGGCCGCGTCGTGGTTGCTCTGGAGGCTTTCTGGGCTCTCGGTTGGATTCTCGCCGCTCTCATCGGCACCTTCATCGTTCCGCAAGCGAACGGCTGGCGCTGGGCGCTTGCCATCGGCCTGATTCCCGCCATCTACTCGCTCGTAATCCGTATGGGAACCCCCGAATCAGTGCGCTTCCTGGAGTCAGTCGGCAAGCACGACCAGGCACGCCAAATCGTTGAACGTTTCGAGGCGTCCCCCGCGCTCTTCTCCCGAACCGGCAAGAATCAGACCGAAGATGCTTCCGTACACGGCGCGGTAGAAAGCGCCGACAATGCAGAATCTGCGAAGATTCACTCCATCTGGACTACCGGTCAGCGCCGCAAGACCATCGCCCTGTGCGTCATCTGGTTCTGTATCAACCTCTCCTACTACGGTGCCTTCATCTGGATTCCGGCGCTGCTGAACGCCCAGGGATTCAGCCTCGTGAAGTCCTTCGCGTTCACGCTCATCATGACCCTCGCCCAGCTACCCGGCTACGCGGTCGCCGCCTATCTCATCGAAAAGTGGGGTCGACGCGCAACTCTGGCGACCTTCCTGCTTGGCTCCGCACTGGCGGCGGCTGGTTACGGCATGGCGCACACCGAGGTATTCATTATCCTCGCCGGATGCATGCTCTCCTTCTTCAACCTGGGTGCATGGGGTGCTCTCTACGCCCTGAGCCCGGAAATCTTCCCGACCCACCTGCGCGGAACCGGCACCGGTGCCGCCGCCGGTATTGGCCGTATCGCTTCCATCACGGCACCGCTCATTGTGCCGCCGCTGGTCGCGTTCGGTGGAACTCCGCTACTCTTCACGCTCTTCTCCACCGCGTTCCTGGTAGCGGCGACCACCGTGTTCTTCCTCCCTGAACGCCGCGGCAAATCCCTCTAACGAGCTGCCCCCCTACACGATGAGCTGTCCCTCCTGAACGCTCTTTCCGAGCAATCAGAAGGGGACAGCTCATTTGTCATTTAAGCCCCTCTAACCGTGCACCACAACCTTAAACTATGAGAGGATACGTTCTATGCTCGATTCCTTCCTCTCAAACCCCTACCGCACAGAGTTCAGCCCCTGGCCTGTGAGCGAGCACTACGCTGCAGAACGTGCCGCAGGCGTGCCTGAAGCCATACTGCTACCCGGCGAACTCACTGTGTACCGCAACGATGGGGCAACCATGAGCTACTACTTGGATTGGCCCGAGGAATTCAACGAATACACCCGAGCAATTCCTCTACGCCCCCGCACCAAGAATGGCTACCCGCAGGACTTCATACTCAGCGTTGCCGTGCGCGATGGCCAAGCAATTTTTACTGTAACCACCCTCAGCTTCTGGGAGCAGCGCGACGGCCGACCCTATGAGCGTGAACCCATCGCCCGCGGTTACGTGGACGTCGCCTCCTATGAATCCTGCGGGGAATACGCAGGCAATTCCGCTGTGCCTGCACTCATCGGCTGGGATATCGCCGACCTCTACCCGGCACGCATGACGCTCATCCACGCCCTCTGCGAAGGAATCGCCAGCAGCATCATGATGGGCACCCGAATCCTCGCAGACGGAGAAGTACACATCAACCACAAGGACGGGGAATTCCTCGCTCTGCACGTCAACGCGGTGAGCACCGTAGGCGGCATAGTCCGCGCCCTCGTCATTGAGCAGGACCGTGTACCCAGCGGCGTATATACCGGCACCTCCGAGCGTACCGACCTGCAGACGCGCGCCTACTACGCCAACGTACTCTCTCCCGTTCCCGGCGAGTTCGGCAACCTTGTCTGGTCCCACAGCGAGGACGCGGAATACTACCCGTACCGCCCCACGCGCCATAAGCCGATTTTCCACGCCCCCAGCCCACCACAGAAGCTTCCCCTCGCGGTTCAGGTGCTGATGGAGCACCTTCCTGCCGCACCCCTGGCGGCAACGCGCACAGCGCCCAAGCGCAGGCCCTACCTGCCGGGGCAGGTGCGTATCTCTTCCCCTCGCCATTAGCTCAGCGGTCAATACTACGCTTCGGGCGGTCTCCAATAAAGAGACCGCCCGAAGCGTTTATTCTATGTGTCCTCGCGCCATGAGAGGCGAGAAGTTAAGCGTTTAGATTTCGCCATTGACCACGACAGGCTCAGGAACCAGGGTCACACCAAAACGTTCACGCACGCCGTCGCGCACAGCACGGGCAATAGCGAAGATATCCTCAGCGGATGCGCCGCCGCGGTTCGTAATCGCAAGGGTGTGCTTGGTCGACAGGCTTGCGCGACCCTGAGCAATCTCACGAGACTCACCCTCCAGGCCGAAACCCTTATCGAAGCCTGCGTGCTGAATCAGCCAAGCGGCCGAGAGCTTCACGTGATCGGGGTCCTCAACACCCGCGGTGAACGGGGAAGTCTTCACGACCACCGGGAAGTTCGGGGCACCCTCAGGCAGGGACTCCAGGGTAGAGCGCGGAACGATCGGGTTGGTGAAGAAGGAACCGGTGGAGAAGGTGTCACGGTCCTCGGGGTTGAGCACCATGCCCTTGGAGCCGCGCAGCTCCAGCACCTTCTGGCGCACCAGAGCGGATTCGGCACGCTGACCAGGCTCAACGCCCAGGCTCCTCGCCAGCTCAGCGTAACGAATCGGGGAGGACAGGCTACCGAGGGTGAACTGGAAATCAACGGTCAGCACCACGTAGCGGGGCGAGCCATTGACGGTTGCGCGCTTGAGTACCGAGTCGCGGTAGCCGAAGCGCAAATCTGCGCTCGCGAAGGTCTTCTGAGTATTCTTTTCGCGGTCCCAGGTACGTACGGAGGCAATGAACTCGCCCACCTCAACGCCGTATGCACCGACGTTCTGCACGGGGGTTGCACCCACGGTGCCGGGGATGCCGGAGAGAGCCGCAGGGCCAACCCATTCATTATCGATGCTGAGCTTCACGAAGTCGTCCCAGATGGTGCCCGCCTGCACGCGCACGTTCGCGCCGCCGCATGCGGGGATGGGCAGCACCTCTACGCCTTCTGAGGCGATGTGCACGACGGTTCCGTTGAAGCCTTCGTCGGAAACCAGCAGGTTGGAGCCGCCACCCACGATGAGGACGGGTTCGCCTGCGGCATCTGCAGCGGAGACTGCTTCGATAATTTCTGCTTCGGAGGTGGCGCGGACGTAGGTCTTGGCGGGGCCACCTACCTGGGCGGTGGTCAGTTCGCTCAACAGCTTTTCAGTCATAACTTAAGAATACCGGCCGTTGTGCGGGGTCAGCACCCACCACACGTTAAAGTCACGAAAACCTTATAATGATTTTATCTTCATTTTCCGGCGCGCCTCCCACAAAAAAGAAGTGCTACCACCCGCCGGCGAGTGCGCAGCCGAACGCACAAAAGCCCCGGCACTACCGCATCGGGGTAGCGCAGGGGCTTTCACACTGTTGCTTTTACAGGGTTGCTTTCACACGGCTATCTGCAAGCGCAGAAACTCTATGCCGAGAGACGAACCACAGCCTGGCTCTTCATCAGAACCTTCTGCTCCTTGCCTTCCTCATCACGAGCGGTGACTGTCAGGTCAATGCGGGCGGTACACTCTTCCTCATTCAGGGCACCCACCTTACCGCTGATGGTCAGGGCGTTCGTGGGGGTGTCGGGGTTTTCACCGCCAGGTGCATCCGCCACGGGAACGGGCTTGGTGAATCGAGTCTGGTAGTCCACAATCGCGCCGGGATCACCCACCCAGTCACTCACGAGCTGCACTGCGGTACCCATGGTCAGCATGCCGTGAGCAATCACGCCGGACAGTCCCACAGACTGAGCGAAACGCTCGTTCCAGTGAATCGGGTTGAAGTCACCGGATGCGCCAGCATAACGCACCAGCGAAGCGCGGGAGATCTCCACGGTACGCGAACCGATGTCCTGGCTCTTTTCAAGATCTTCAAAACGCACCATTAGTTTTCCTCCTCAGCACGAACCAGCAGGGAAGAGATGCAGGTGGTGACCGGCTCGCCCTGCGCGTCAACGATTTCTTCGCGGGTGGTCAGCATTGCGCCAGCACCCATGACGCGTACGGAGTCCACGTGAACTTCGGTGCGCAGCTCATCACCGGCAACGATGGGGCGGTGGTGGGTGAAGCGCTGGTCGGCGTGCACCACGCGAGAGAAATCAATACCGGCGGAATCATCGTTGATGAGTGCCGCGTCAGCTGCCTGCGCCAGGATAATGGCGAAGGTCGGCGGGGCAATCACATCTGCGTACCCTGCCGCGCGGGCTGCCTCAACGTCGTGGTGGAGGGGGTTTTCTGCGTGAACTGCTCGGGCAAATTCGCGGATCTTTTCACGGCCGACAACGTAGGTGTTCTCGGACGGGTAGACCCTGCCTACAATCTCAGGGTTAATGCTCATGGTTTCAGTCTACCGTTCTTATGCACAGTGTTCAGCTCAAATGCACAGAGTGGACAGACCACTGTGCAGATAACCGGTATGCAGGCAGCCAGAATGTAGGCGTGCAGTATTTCGTCGCATTTTTACCTACTAGCGAAGGCGCCCGGCACACCCCTACCCCTACAGCCTGAGCAAGCGTATGCTGAACGGGTACCCGCAATCAATCAAGAAGGAAAAATTATGTCTTCCAACATAAAAATTTCGGTGCTTGACCTGATGCCGCACCGCCCCGATCAGCGTCAGCACCAGACCATGCTCAATACCATCGATGCCGCCCGCGCGGCTGAATCCTACGGCTACGAGCGTTTCTGGGTCGCCGAGCACCACAATGCCGGCTCCCTGCTGTCCTCTGCAACCGTCGTGGTCATGGCGGAGATTGCCGCCGCAACCGAGCGTATTCGCGTGGGTTCGGGCGGCATTATGCTTCCCAACCATGCACCCTACGTGGTGGCTGAACAGTTCGGTACCCTCAACGCGTTCCACCCCGGTCGTATTGATCTGGGTGTGGGCCGTGCGCCCGGCACTGACCCGATGACCGCCGCCGCTCTGCGCCGCGACGATTCTGCCGCCATGAGCTTCCCCTCCGAAGTACAGCAGCTGCAGCGTTTCCTGGGTGAGCCCTCCCCCATGCACCGTGTGCACGCCATTCCTGGTCAGGGCTCGAATGTGCCCCTGTACATTCTGGGTTCTTCCCTGTTCGGTGCGCAGCTTGCCGCGCAGCTGGGTCTACCCTACGCGTTCGCTTCGCATTTTGCACCCGCGATGCTACAGGAGGCGGTGGACACCTACCGTGCGAACTTCAAGCCCTCGGAGCACCTGGAACAGCCCTACGTCATGGTGGGTGCAACCGCGATGCTCGCCGATACCGATGAGCAAGCACGCTACCTGTACACGACCCAGCAGCAGCATTTCCTGGGTGTGGTGCGAGGCAATCTGTCTTTTGCACCTCCCGTGAAAGATATGGACGCCATCTGGACCGACTCTGAGAAGATGCACATTGAACGTATGACCGCCGAGGCAATCGTAGGTTCCCCCACCACCGCGCAGGCTCGTATTGAGGACCTGGTGGCGCGCACAGGCGCTGACGAGCTTATCGTCATGACCGAGGCGTGGGAGCACGAGGACCGTCTGCGCTCCTACGAGCTACTGTCCCAGCTGCCGGTTGTGCGCCGCACCTCCTAACGCTTAGATTAGAGCATAAAGATGAAGCCCCCGATTTTTTCTCGGGGGCTTTACTATACCCGGCATCGAGCCATGCGCTGAGCGCCTGCAGACCGGGCTTTCGGCAAATAAAATGGGTAAACAAAAAAGCCTGCCTCCGAAGAGACAGGCTTATCTGAGCCCCGACCGGGAATCGATCCCGGGACCTCCATCTTACCAAGATGGCGCTCTACCACTGAGCTATCGGGGCGTAGCGGTGGACGGGCTCGATCCGTCGACCTCACGATTATGAGTCGTGCGCTCTAACCAGCTGAGCTACACCGCCACATCATTAATACGTGCTCTCGCATGAATTAATGAGAGAGCCCCGACCGGGAATCGATCCCGGGACCTCCATCTTACCAAGATGGCGCTCTACCACTGAGCTATCGGGGCAACAGGTAAAACTATACAGGTCTTCACGAATGCTCGCAAGCGGAAAAGCTATGGCATACGCCACATTTTATGCTTGATTGTTCTCCACATTGCCGCATGAGAGCCCAGTGAAGACCAGGAGCCCAGCATTGACCAGATGCCACCGCAACAGCTGCTGGAAACACATCAACACACAAATACATAAAGACCGGCAGGAGAGCTCATCACTCCCCTGCCGGTCTTGAATCATATGCGGATGACAAGGCTACTAACCGATAGCCTCAGCAAGCCCTCATACCGCAGATTCAAGCTTAGCCGAAATCTTAGTAGCGCTTGCCGCGGCCGCCAAAGTTACGGCCACCGTCACGGTTGCCACGGTAGCCACCCTCACGACGATTATCACGGCCACCGAAGTCACGGCCACCATCACGGTTACCGCGGTAGCCGCCATCGCGGCGGTTATCACGGCCACCGAAGTCACGGTCATTGCGCTTGCCACCGAAGTCACGACGCTTGAAATCGCGGTCGCCGCCGAAGTCACGGCCACCGTCACGGTTACCGCGGTAACCACCTTCACGACGGCCACCCTCACGACGATCAAAGTCGCGGAAACCGCCCTCACGACGACCACCACCGAAGCTGCGGCCGCCACCCCTGGGACCGTTGTCCTTGCGGATGTTGATGAACTCGCCAGCAATCTTGGTGTCGCGCAGGCGATCGAAGAAGTCGCGGGGCAGGTCCTCGGGCAGGCCAACAATGGTGAAGTGCTGGCGAATGTCGATGGAGCCAATCTGGGAGCCCTTAATGCCACCCTCGTTAGCCAGCGCACCCACAATAGCACCTGCGGTCACGCGGGAGGAACGGCCAACGTTCAGCTTGTAGTTGACCATACCCTCGTCGTTGTGCGCGCGCTTTGCCTTACGTCCGCCGCGGTCCGAATCATCGTCAGAGAAGGGGCGAGAGTTACGGGCAATATCTTCCTCCTCATCCAGGAAGAAGGGGCGACCCTGCTGAGCGATAATAGCCAGTGCGGCTGCAATGTCCTCAGCGGTGGTGTCGTGCTCGTTCTCATAGTCCTCGATAATCTGGCGGAAGAAGCTCAGGTCCTCAGACTCGATGGTCTCGGTAATCTGCTGAGCGAAGCGCTGCTTACGGGTCTCATTCACTGCCTCTGCGGTGGGCATGTGCATCGGCTCGACCTTCTGGCGGGTTGCCTTCTCGATCTGACGCAGCATGTACTTCTCACGCGGGGTGACAAAGAGGATTGCTGCACCCTCGCGACCTGCACGGCCGGTACGACCGATACGGTGCACGTAGGACTCGGTGTCGTGGGGGATGTCGTAGTTAACGACCAGGGAGATGCGTTCAACATCCAGACCGCGTGCCGCTACATCGGTTGCAACGAGGATGTCGATGCGGCCGTCACGCAGGGCGTCAACGGTGCGCTCACGCAGCTGCTGGGGGATGTCACCGTTAATCGCTGCTGCCGCGAAACCACGTGCCTTCAGCTTGTCGGCAACTTCCTCGGTTTCCTTCTTGGTGCGCACGAAGACGATAATGCCGTCGTAGTTTTCGACCTCGAGCACGCGGGTCATTGCATCCAGCTTGTGGGAGTGCATGACCTGCATGTAGCGCTGAGTAATATTTGCGCTAGTGGTGGTCTTAGCTTTGACACGAATCTCAGTGGGATCATTCAGGTACTGCTGAGCGATCTTGCGGATCGAGTTGGGCATGGTTGCGGAGAAGAGTGCAACCTGCTTGGTGTCGGGGGTGCCTTCGAGGATCTTTTCCACGTCTTCGGCGAAGCCCATGCGCAGCATTTCGTCTGCCTCATCCAGCACCAGGTACTGCAGGTTGGACAGGTCCAGGGAGCCCTTTTCCAGGTGGTCAATCACGCGGCCAGGGGTACCGACAACGACCTGTGCGCCGCGGCGCAGACCGGCCAGCTGCGGGCCATAGGGGGAGCCACCGTAGATAGGCAGAACGGTGAAGTCCGCCATGTGGGTTGCGTAGGAGGAGAAGGCTTCTGCAACCTGCAAAGCCAGCTCACGGGTGGGTGCCAGAACCAGAACCTGGGTGTCGCGGGAGACGCCGTTGATGTCGGCGAGTTCAGCCATGCGGGACAGCGCCGGCAACGCGAATGCTGCGGTCTTACCGGTACCGGTCTGTGCCAGACCAACCACGTCGTGGCCCTCAAGCAGCAGGGGGATAGTCTGTTCCTGGATGGGGGACGGCTTCTCGTAGCCAACCTCTTCCAGGGCAGCCAGGACACGGCCATCCAGGCCCAGGTCGGTGAAGCGTACGCCTTCTTCTTCAGCCTTTTCGGCGGTTTCTTCTGCGGCGGGTGCTTCTGCAGTAGTTTCTACGGTGGTTTCTTCTGCTTCTACAGCAGTGCTCCCAAGGGTATTCTCGGTGGTCACAACGGCCTCTGCCTCGGCATTCAGTTCGGCCGGGGTAGCAGTATTCTCAGTCAATTTTTCCTCTATACGGTAGGGGTGGAAGCGCACGCTTTTCGGCGCTTACCGGGTGTCCCCTTCACGGCCCAGCCACACATCATCCCCTGGGGAGTAGAACGTCCAGGGAGCCTCCGTTACCGGCACATTCTGCAGAGGTATTCTGCGGATGCTACGGGTAGCGGCTTTTGCTGGGGGTGGTCTTGAATTTCTCTGCACATTATCCGCACGTCTACTCATACTCTACGCTCGGCGCACAGTAGTCCCTGTGATACAGGGGTGTACAGGGTGGGTAATGCTCACATGTAATATCACGTATTCCTGGTGGTTCGCCTTCTCGCTCTACGGCGGTGGTGTATCTGTTACAGCAGACGTAGCAAAGACGCTGGACCAGAGATCGTTAAGAGAAGCCCGCGTGTACGGTGTAAACCGCAAGTTTATGGGGCGTATCAATCGGTGATGGTGAGTACGGCGCACCTACAATTCCAGCACCACCTTGGGTGCTGGGTGCGCACAAGACCTTCATCGGGGGTTCCCGTGTTCTACCTAGTGTACCGTAGCGGCACCTATCTGACCTCAAAAGGTGCTTAAAACCTCATCTCTTAACGGCGAGCACCCACCCTCACAGCCGGAGGGCGGGCGCTTTTCAGGCACGCATCATGCCTATGTATTCCTCGGATTAATCTACGCGCCGCACAATATCAATCGTGCCAACGGTCGCGTACTTCGCGTAGGAGTGGCGGTAGCGGTCAGCCGCATACTGTGCGGCGTTGGTCGGCGGGTTGCCACCCCAGGAGTTGCTCATGCGGTCGATGACCACGTAGTCGGGGGCAGGCTCACCATCATGTCCAATCCAGTAGACGGTACGACCAGGAATCAGCTGAGTCAGAATCGACAGGTCAGATGCGACCAATACCCCTTCGGGTACCTTCTGGACGGCGTCCTGCTTCATCTGGTCAGTCCTAGTCAGCGCGGAGGCGGTGAACTGCACATTACCCAGGGATGCGAGGGGCTGCTGGGAGCCGGGCATAAAAATCGGGGATGCAGCAAGGAAGAGCGCCACGGCGGGTAGAGCCCACACGGGCATGCGGCGTACCGTGGCGGTGAGGCGGCTGGGCTGGGTGTTGGTCTGAGGTTTCTGTGCGGAGGCGCTATCGATTGCGCGCGTAGCCGAGCGTATCGGAACCACTGCGGGAACCACGCCGTAGCGTATCCGCATGACGGCGTCAAGCAGGGCGAGGAAGACGATGGGCATGAGCACGAGCGAGTAGTGCCAGGTGCTTGCCCAGTAGGACTCCATGGTGGAGAGCAGACGCCACGCAAGGGTCGGTAGAACTATTGCCGCGAGCGGAGAAATCACCCAGAGGACTGCCCCGGTAATGAGTAGCAGGCTGAGGGTTGCCAGCTTGGTGTTGTTGCTGAGCATCTGCAGTGCCGAACCGAAGGGGTCGCCCAGAGCCGCAGAGAAGTTCACCTTGTCTGCATAGTCGAAGTGTCCCCCACTGTTGAAGTAGGGCAGAATCACGTAGATGGCAACGGCCGACCAGAATACGCCCCAAATCATGACCATGGTCGATTCGGCGACGGCGGGGGTGCGAGCCCAGGAGGAGTAGAGCTGATGCACGCGGATTCGCATCGGGGCCGGGGTGCCCACAGAGAGGCGCGGCATCAGAATGTCTACGGCGGTGCTCAGCCAGCCGGTGCGGATAAAGATAATGAGGCCGATGGCTGCGACAGTAATGCCCATATCTTCTTTGACGAAGGCAATGGGTAGAGCCCACCAGCAAGCATAGGCGAGGTAGCGTGCGCGTTCGGTGCCGCTCACGCGAGAGGCGAGCACCAGGTAACCGAGGCTCATGGCGAGCAGCGGCACGGCGAAGGCTACTTCGTGGAATTGGGCGGCGATAGCTTGCTGAACGCCAAAGCTGAGGGCGAATCCGGCGCCGAGTAGCAGACCGGTGATGGTCGGGATAACGCCCTGAAGTTTTGCGGATTGAACGTTCTGCGTCGGTTCGCTCTTCTGCGCATCTTCAGTTTTCTGCGTATCTTCAGTTTTCTGGGCGAGCGCGAAGGCACGCTGAGTGAAGCGCACAATGGCAAAGCTTGCGAAGGCAACCAGGGCGTTCTGCACCACCAGTAGCGTGGTCGGTGAGGGGAACAACGCATAGACAGGTCCCAGGAGTACCAGAATCGGGTGGAAGTGATCACCCCAGAGGTTAAAATTGGGCCCCTTAATAGGCACGATGGGTACAGAGAAGTGCGAGTACGCCTGTGCCATCTGGGTAAAAATCGCTAGATCCCAAGAGGGGGTAATCCAGTGCTTCATCTGTTGCAGCGAATAGTAGGTGTACAACGCCATAACGGCGGCGGATAGCAACAGACCGGGTAGTAGTTCTAGGGGGCGGATGCTCTTGACGCGCTCAGTAAGGGACTGACGCGACTGTTTCTTGGCGCGCTGAGTACGGCCCGCGCTGGTGGCGGTACTGTTCTTCTGTTCAGGTGCGTCAGTATTCGAGGATGCTTCTTGTGCTTCCGCTGCCATAGGCGTCCTTCTCTCGGGGTGCATGTCCGGGCTGTAGGCGCCCTTGTGAACGGGCAGAACGCATAGCCTATATAGTGCCGGTGGCGGTGTTTGCGTTCATTTCTGCTCTATCTTTTAGGGTATCGCATTAGCGGTGTGACTGCTCTGCCGGGTATTTCTGTCACTTTAGCTGAGGGGCGTATATTGGTTGGGCATCGTCAATGAGGGAATAGACTGGTGGGGTGAGTACGATTCCTCCTGTTTCTCCGCATGGCCGCTCCGAAGCGGATGCACGGCACACCCGGCATCCTTTGGCGGCAGCTGGTGTACCCTATGCACCGGCGCTTGCGGATGCTCTTTACGAACCACGCATTCAGATTCGTACTCTCTCCCCCGCTGTTTCGTCTCTTCCGGGCGTTCTGAGCCCGGAGGTGTGCGAGGTTGTGATTGAGCCGCATGTTCCGGTGCAGTTGGTGCAGACGTTGGGGTCGCTACGCCGCGGTGCCCAGGATCTTTCGTATCGTGCGCTGAGCCGCGCGGATGGTGCCGAAAGGATTTGGTTGACGGCTCGCACGCCGTTTCATGAGTTCCCGGCAGTGCTGTACGCCGAACGATTGGGGCAGCCCGCTAAGCTTCCCGAGGCCCTCCCCTCCCTACATCGCCTGCTGATGCGCCCGGTGCGTATTCGCATCTGGGTTTCTTATAGTGCCGCTAATCAGCAGATGCAGGCGCGAGCCGACCTTCAGGCGTTAGCGCAGGAAATGACGTACTGGCTGGGGTTGCACGACCCCGCTGAGCAGTTCGGCGCGCTGTCTTCTTTTGAGTCTCTTCCGTCCCGTGTTCAGCAGGCCTGGCGGCAGAATCCGGGGCTCCGCCTCAGCGCCTCGGGGCAGCTGGACCGGCAGATGCTCAACGCCATTGTGGAACAGCGCATCACCCAGACCGAAGCGTTCAGAGCCCTGGGCTGGGTTCTGCGAAAGTACGGTTCCCCCGCCCCTTTACCCGGGTTGGGGCATCAGCCGGAAGGAATGCGCGTCTACCCAAGCGCCCGGACCCTGGCGATGATTCCTACCTGGGATTGGCATCGGGCCGGTGTTGATAAAAGCCGCTACGACGCTGTGTACGCTTACGCTCGTTCCGCAGAATCTCTAAAAAACATTGCGGCAGAAGGCGACATCGCGCTACTGGCGCGAAGCCTGCACACTGTGCGCGGTGTGGGCCCGTGGAGTATTTCCGAGGCCCTGCAACGGGTGTGCGGGCACCCTGACGCCATCAGCGTGGGCGACTACCATCTGGCGCACGCGGTCGGTGAGCTGTTCACCGGTCAGCGCACCGATGATGCGGGAATGCTCACTCTGCTGGCGCCCTTTAGCCCGCATCGGCAGCGTCTGGTGCGGCTCATGCATGCTTCAGGCTTTTCGAAGCAGCGCTACGGGGCGCGCATGACCATTGAGGATCACCGCGACCGCTAATGCTCCTGCACCCTCACGAGGTTAAAAGGGGACGGGGCGCCCCTGCCGGTTGTGCCGGCGGGTACACCCCGTTCAAGCTCTTTTGTAGTGTTGAGCCTTACTTCTTCTCTGCAGAGCCCTCTGCTGCTGCGATCTCTGCACGGACCTTGTCCATGTCGAGCTCGCGGATCGAACCGATTACGGTCTCCAGCTGGTCTTCGCGCAGTGCGCCAGCCTGCTGGTAAACCAGGATACCGCCACGGAAGCCCATGATGGTGGGAATGGAGGTGATGCCTGCTGCCTGAGCAAGCTGGCCCTGGTCCTCGGTGTCGACCTTGCCGAAAACAATGTCACTGTGCTTCTCCGAAGCCGCCTCGTAGACGGGAGAGAACTGCTTGCAGGGACCGCACCAATCTGCCCAGAAGTCCAGGAAGACGATGTCGTTGCTCTCGACGGTAGCAGTCAGGTTCTGCTGAGTAATTTCAATAGTAGCCATGAGATAAAGCTACACCCTCAAGACCCCAATCGCTAATTGTTCGCCCTGGGATTCAAACATTGTGAAAGATATGACAAATTGCGGTCATAGTAAGTACTTTTCGCGGCTGTTTCAGCCGGTTTACGGGCGTGCCGCGAATACTCTGGCGAATGCCCTCATAGCCGAATAATGGAGGCGCCCGACTCGGCAGGCGAAGTCCCTTGGTTATCCCCTACAGCGTCCTGGGGAAAGCCCCCAATGTGGGTACCAAGAAAATACGGGCGCAGCCGTGGAAGACCACTATGATAGAAGATCATCGCAGTGGAAAGCGGCTTGGCTAGAAAGCGGCTACGGGATCCACCCTGAAACTAGTTTTAGATACACAAAAACCCGGTTACTTTTGTAACCGGGCTATTTGTGGCAGGTGAGGGATTCGAACCCCCGTAGGCAGTGCCAGCTGATTTACAGTCAGCCCCCTTTGGCCGCTCGGGTAACCTGCCGCCTAGCTAAGTGCTAGTTGCTCGCTCAAGCGAACAGAGACTACTCTACAGCAGTTTTAGAGACTTGTACACTTCACATAGGGTTTTGTGACGAAGGTTATATATCTGGTTGCATTTATCGTCTTTTCATCACGCAAGAGCATCATCACACGCTCACCGCGCACCCATATCTATCGCACACATCTATCGCAGCGCGCGTGCTCTCACCTTATGAATAAAGCCGTGAATAAAGCCACCACCTACAGCAGTTTTAGAAGGAACGGGAAGGAATATCGCCATCCTGTTCAAGCAGAAGCACAATCTCCAGGTGCTCCAGGTAGCGGCGCGCCTGCTCCACAGTACACATGTCACCGGCAATCTCACGTTCCAGATCACGGCGAACACCACGGAAACGTGCCACCAGTGAAGGCTCAGTCAGAGTAATACCAATGCCTTCAAAGGGAGAATCCTTAGATTCTTCCGAATGTGGGTCAAGGTGAATATCGTTGTGGTCAGACTCGCTGAGGCGCTCAGCCTCAGGAATATCTTCGGGCTCAGCACCCAGAGAGGTATGTAAGTCAATGAAGAGCAGGGTTTGCAGATCGCGAGCTTCCTCGCTCGTGTGTGCGTCCGTTACAGACAGATTATGAATAGTCATATCTCTATTGTCCTCTTTTTAGGTTGGTAACACCTGTAAAACAGGCCCGTATTTCTGTTAGTTAGCTGTGAACAAGAGCCCCAACCCGGTAGGCTAGTACTAACCGGTGCCAGAAGCACCTCATTCACGAAAGGAAAGCCCATGGCTAGCGAATCGTCATTCGACATTGTGTCCAAGGTGGACAAGCAGGAAGTTTCCAACGCACTGCACCAAGCGCAGAAGGAGATCTCCCAGCGTTACGACTTCCGCGGCGTTGGCGCAGAAATCGATTACTCCGGCGACAAAATCCTCATCAAGGCAAACGCCGAAGAGCGCGCACTGGCAGTGCTGGACGTTTTCCAGTCCAAACTGGTCAAGCGCGGCATCTCCCTGAAGTCCCTGGACTCCGGCAAACCCTACGCATCCGGCAAGGAAACCCGCATCGAGTGCTCCATCAAGGAAGGCATCGCACAGGATCAGGCAAAGAAAATCTCCAAGATGATTCGCGAAGAGGGCCCCAAGGGCGTGAAGGCGAACATCCAGGGCGATGAGCTGCGCGTCTCCTCCAAGTCCCGCGATGACCTGCAGGAAGTCATTGCAATGCTCAAGTCCGCCGACCTTGAGGTTGACCTGCAGTTCACCAACTACCGCTAAGCTCATGCACTCCCCCGCGAGGGAGCACGGTTAGAGACCAATACATAAAAAACCTCGGGGTAACTACTTCCACAGTAGCCACCCCGAGGATTTTTTGTCTGCCGACCCGTCATCGCGGGTCACAATCGTCACCCCGGGTCATATTCATGCAACGCCATATTCATAGAGGGTCACATTCAAGCCCGGAGACGAGGGCGAGAAAAGACTTAGTACTGACCCATCTCACGAGCCTGCTGCTGCAGACGCGCAATACGCTGATCCATCGGCGGGTGAGTAGAGAGCATATTCTTCAACGAACCGAAGGGATTCGCAATCATCATAGCGCTTGCCGCCTCGGTATTGCGGTTGTTCGGATCCATCGGATACATGGACACACCGCTCTCCAGCTTGTGCAGCGCCGAGGCCAGAGCCAGCGGGTCGCCGGTCAGACGTGCGCCGTCCTCGTCGGCGTCAAATTCACGGGTGCGACTAATAGCCATCTGAATGACCTGCGTAGCAATGGGAGCCAGCATGGCAACCACGAACATGGCGAGAGGGTTGGTGCGTTCACCATCGCGGTTGGATCCACCGAACATCGCCCCAAACGAGAGGAACTGAGCCACAGTACCGATGATAGAGGCGATACCCGCCGCAACGGAGGAGGTGAGGATATCGCGGTTGTACACGTGCATCAGCTCGTGGCCGAGCACGCCGCGCATCTCGCGCTCATCCAGCAGCTGCAGAATACCCTCGGTGCAGCACACCGCCGCATTCTGCGGGTTACGACCGGTTGCGAACGCATTCGGGGTCATAGTCGGCGCCACGTAGAGGGCAGGCATGGGCTGACCCGCGCGGGAGGACAGCTCCTCCACAATGTCGTAAAGCACCGGAACCTCTTCACGACTAACCGGGTATGCATCCATGGAACGCAGGGCGAGCTTATCGGAATTCCAGTAGGTGTACGCGACCGAAGCCAAACCGAACAAACCCATAATCCAGATGAAAATGGAGGAGCGGAAGCTCACCGAGAGCAGACCGCCAATGAGCAACATCATGCCCACCATGGAGCCCATCAGCAGGGCAGTTTTAAATCCATTGTTATGACTGTGCATGGGTATCCTCCTGAGCAAATAGGTCAGCGTGTACTTGACTCTATAGAGTACGTGTAAGCACCCGCCAGCGCACCTTATGGCACGCAGATTCACCCAGAGCGTCACCGGCGCACCGAACTATGCGGAAGGTGTTAGGGAATGGCACCCGGGATATTCACCAGGGGCACCTGCTCCATTACCTGAGCCGTAGCAGTCGGGAAAATACCGAGCAGCAGAATCGTGCCGTAAGCACCCAGGAAAAGGGTGAAGAGCAGACCAAGCATCAGCTGCCCCTCCAGATCAAAACCGGTGGTAGTACTGCGGTATTGACCGTAAATTACGGGGGTCACGATGGGTACACCAAAGAGCAAAACCATCAGCAGAATGTAAATGGGATTTGTGAAGTCGTATACCATGCCCCTATCCTCCTTGATGGTAATCGCCGGTGCGGGTTACTCTAGGTTCTTTGATTGTACGGCATCTTTTTACACCCGAAGCAGAGGGGGGGCGGAGGGGCACCACAGAGTGGATGAAAAGGACACTTCACCGGCTTATTATGAGTTTTTCATAAGATAATTATGAACTTCTCATAATAATGTGTAGACTTATACCTATGACCGACGCAAAGACAACCTCCGATACGAAGAAGACCCAGCATCCAGAACACCACAATACTGGCTGTGCCCACACCACCGGCCTACCTCTACTCCCCGCAATGAGCCCCGAACAGCTCGAAGAAGCATGGACCACCGGCCTGCGCGCCAAGGGCCGCCGCGTCACCAAGCAGCGCCTCGCCGTACTCCATGCAGTACAGGATCACCCGCACTCCACCGCCGACACCATTGTGCAGGCAGTCCGCGAGCGCATCCCCGCCATCACTGTTCAGTCGGTCTACGTGATTCTTGCCGATCTGACCGATATCGACCTGCTGCGCAAGTTTGAGCCGCCGGGAACCCCCGCCCTCTACGAAACCCGAACGGGCGACAACCACCACCACGCCTTCTGCGTACGTTGCGGCAAGGTCGAAGACGTGGACTGTGCGGTCGGTTCCGCGCCTTGCCTGACTCCCAGTAATTTTCATGGCATGGCGCTCTTTAGCGCAGATGTACTGTATCGAGGCGTCTGCGCAGGCTGTCAAACTGAGGCAGAAGCAGAACTGGCGAAGAGCCAGATGCAAGCCGCAGCGAGCGTTCAGCACTAACGAACCACATTCCCACACCTTACTCCGGGCGTGAAAACAGCCCCTCGGTGTTCGTTAGTTGCACCCTAAAACAGGAAGAATGCTCGTCGAAAACCACATAGCATCACCAAAAACACAAGGAGAAGCAAATATGTATCAGACCCCGCAGAACCCCATTCATCCCGGTTCTTACACCACCACGAGCACTGGCACGCCGGTGGCTTCAGATGATCATTCGCTCACCGTGGGCGCCGATGGTCCCATCGTTCTGCACGATGCTTACGCTGTTGAAAAGCTCGCTCAGTTCAACCGTGAGCGTGTGCCCGAGCGTGTGGTGCACGCGAAGGGAACCGGCGCATACGGCTACTTTGAAACCACCGAAGACGTTGCGCAGTACACCCGTGCGGCGCTCTTTCAGCCCGGCGTTAAAACCGAGCTGCTGATTCGTTTCTCAACCGTGGCGGGCGAATCCGGCTCCCCCGATACCTGGCGTGACCCACGCGGTTTCGCGGTGAAATTCTACACCACCGAAGGCAACTACGACCTGGTAGGCAACAACACTCCTATCTTCTTCATTCGCGATGCCATTAAGTTCCCCGACTTCATCCACTCGCAGAAGCGTATGCCCGGTTCGGGTCTGCGCGATCACGATATGCAGTGGGATTTCTGGAGCCTCAATCCGGCATCGGCGCACCAGGTAACCTGGCTGATGGGCGACCGCGGCCTGCCCCGCACCCTGCGCCACATGGACGGCTTCGGCTCTCACACCTACCAGTGGATTAACGCCGAGGGCGAGCGCTTCTGGGTTAAGTACCACTTCAAGACCGAGCAGGGCAACGAGTTCTTCACCCAGGCTCAGGCCGATGAAATGGCGGGTAAGGATGCTGACTTCCACCGCCGCGACCTGCGCGAGGCTATCGAGCGTGGCAACTACCCCGCCTGGACGCTCTATGTGCAGATCATGCCCTATGAGAGCGCGAAGACCTACCGTATTAACCCCTTCGATCTGACGAAGGTGTGGCCACACTCGGATTACCCGCTGATCAAGGTGGGCCGCATGGTGCTGGATCGCAACCCGCAGAATTTCTTCGCTGAAATCGAGCAGGCAGCCTTCTCCCCCTCGAATTTTGTGCCCGGTATCGCGGCTTCGCCCGATAAGATGCTGCTCGGTCGTATCTTCTCCTACCCGGATGCGCATCGCTACCGCATCGGCACCAACTTCGCACAGCTGCCCGTGAACGCACCACACGCAGCGCCGGTGAACAACTATTCGCATGACGGTTCGATGCGTTATAACTTCAACGACCCCTCCGTTCCGACCTACGCGCCGAATAGTCTGGGTGGACCGCATGCGGATGCGGAACGCGCTGGCGAAGGTAGCTGGGAGTCTGATGGCGAGCTGGTACGCACCGCCTACACCCTGCGCCCGGATGATGATGATTTCTCGCAGGCTCGTACCCTCTACGAGGTAACCATGAACGACGAAGAACGCGAACGCCTGATTAGCAACATCTCCGGTCACGTAGGCGCTGTTCGTTCCGACGAGATTCGTGAACGCGCGTTCCAATACTGGGATAGCGTTCACCCTGAGCTCGGTTCTCGCGTTCGCGAGGCCGTGGCAGCCGCCGCATCTGGTTCATAAGATACGGCAGCGTCTGTTCTCCTGTAGATTCGAGAACATGACGCACAGCTGGCTACTACTATGGGGTCGGTGACTTTCAGTGAGGTTGAGTCACCGGCCCCATATTTTAAACCCGTTTGCAGGATTACAACCCTCTCCAAACACAAAAATCGCCCGGAAGAGACAACACCGTGTGGGTGTTTCTTCCGGGCGATTTTACGTGACGGGTTTTACGAACTATGCGGATGCACTAGCACCAGCGGGAGAAGCGCCGAAGACCGCTTCCTGTCCACGCACAATATCGAGGAGCTCGCGAATCTGCGCCGCGCTCAACACAGTGGAAGGGTTAATTGCGTTCACCTTCACGCTCGGTGCGCCAATATCCAGGGCGTAACGCAGAATATCCAAGGCATTTGCCGAACGCGCCTCAACATGCGGGTCCAGTGCCGCGATCTCAATGGGCGAGGTGAACACCAGTAGGCTCTGCGGGTTGCCATTCTCATCCGGGTCAAACACGAAGGAGGTACCAGACGGGTCGGTCGGGTCAACACCCATCAGCAGCACGGACGCCGGGGACGCCAGCGAGCCGAGCAGCATCTGCATGTTGTCCTGCACAAGCGCCATTTTTGCACCGTCATTGCGGGGAGAAGTGACAATCCAGTGCACCTGAGCGCGCTCAATGTAGCACTCATGGTCAGTACCGGGGTCAACCACGATCAAGTCCAGCGCCTCATTGCTGAGGAAGTCAATGAAGACCTTCATCGCCGGTTCACGCAGAATCAGCTCATCCCCCTCGGATTCCTGACGCACGTAGCTCTTGCCAATGTGCTCGGAGGAGGAGAACACGCACAGCGCCTGCATGCTGGTCTCTGGCATCCGAATGACCTGGTGGGTCAGCACCGATTCGGGGCCCATTGCGTCCGTCTCGGAAGGAATCAGCAGGGAACCGGTCGCGTCGAGCAGAACGTCACCACCGAGCATTGTACGAACCACGTTAATGAGGGTTCGCTCCTGCACGTCGTTACGGAAGGTTTCCAGAGCGGAGACCAAGTACGGGTTTGGAATCTCATGCTCGCTCGAAGACAGCGCAGCTACGGCAGAGTGGCGGGCACGGCCCTCCATACGCTCACGAGCCCATGCGGGGACAAGCGAAGCATCACGTGGGAACTCAGCCAAGTGCTCACGCACGTCGGTTGCGGTCAGGGTGCCTTCATTCTTCCAGCTAGCAGGCTCGTCGTCACGGTTGTAGGAGGCACCCACGCTGAACTGCGGGTTGGGCCAGTCGGTAGCCGCAACCACGATGGAGGCGGTAAACCAGGTGCCGCGGTTACCGTCGTAGGCGGCGCGCTGCAGCTTGCGGACCTCAGCAATAATGGGTGATCCGTCCTTGAGCGGGCCGATGGTACCGATGAACTCTTCACCGTTGCGGAATTCACGCACGCGCACGAAAATCTGACCTACCAGAGGTTTGACGTCCAGCACCATTTCGCTCCAGCCGGGGTCAACACTAACGACATCCAGCAGCCAGCTTCCAATGTTGTTCAGCGCGTCCTGGATGCGCGCGGCACGGCTACTCGTCTCGGCGAGGCGGGGTTCAGTCATAGTTCATATATCCTTGAGTGTGATTACGGCGCGGCTGGAAGCATCCGTGTCCGGTCGTAGTGTCGGCTTACAGGGTGCCGGAAGAAGCCGTCCCTTCGATTCTAACGAACACGGGCACTCCACGCAGATAGTTTACGCCGGAAGATATATGCTCTACCTCTCCCTCAGAGCTCTTGGATACGGCTCAATCAGGCACCTTAGAGCCCAATACGCCTAAAGCGCACATTAAAACCGGGGATACACGGCATGGTGAACGCTAAAAGGTTGATAATCTTGAAGCATGACGAATTCTCTGCAGGACCTTATCGACGCATCGATCTTTATCTCCACCGAGTACCAGGCTCGACTCGCCGAGCTCGTGGGTACCTCCGAGTGGAATGTGGATTTCACTTCCCAGTCTCTGGATTTTGACTCCACTCCCCCGCTCTCGCTCAAGCCGCATCTACTGGGCACTGAATCTGAGAACCGCGGTACTTGGATTTGGTCTTGGCAGCAGCTGGGCTACTTCCCCGACTCCGTTGTTTCTGCCGCTATTCAGGCTCGTGAAACAGGTGAGCGTGACGGCTTGGTTGAGCTGACCACCGACGAGCTGCCCCTCTCCGAGTCTCTGGCACGCCGTCTGACCCTGGCGACCAAGACCATTAGCGGCCTGTACACACACTACCCGCTGCCCGCAGGTGCTGGTGTGCGCGCATGGACCTTGCTAGAGGGCGCTGAGCTGACCCTCGAGGCACCGACCTACAAGGGTATTGGCCGCGTCATTGCTAAGACCCTGCAGAGCGAAGAGGTACACAACCAGGTTCTGGCGGTGGACTCCTACGCTCAGCAGCGTGGCTTCCACATTGCCTGGGATACCGAAGCAACCGCAGTGCTGACTGCAACCGACGGCGCCCTGCGCCTGTGGTTCGACGAGGGCCGAATCAGTGGCATCGAGCAGGCTGAACCTCAGGTTGGCCCCGAAGTTCTGGAGCAGTGCGCAGCTGCTGCCGCACAGCGTCGCGAATCCCTTGCAGCACTTCGGGCCGAGATTGAGCGCGTGGCAGCTGCTGAGGCAGCGGCTCAAAACGCACAGCGCGAGCAGGAGGCGGCAGAACGCGCCGCTGCACGTGCCGAAGCTGAGGCTGAGCGTGCCGCAGAAATTGCCGAGCACGCACCGGTCGCAGAGACCGAGGTTGCCGGCGTTGAGAGCACCGAGAACCTCTACCCCACCGACGAGGCTCCCTTCGATCAGGACCCGGCAGAGCACGTAGAGCCCGGCCTGGTTACCGTGGAGACCCTGCCTGGCGAGTACGAAGCAGAAGAGACCGAGCAGGCTCGCGTCTACACCGACGAATCCATCGGTACCGAGCAGCCCGAGCACAAGACCGTTGAGGCTTCTGGCGAGTACGTTAAGGTTAAGGAGCCGGTCGCAGCTGAACCTGTTGCTGAGCAGCCCGTCGAGGTTGAGCAGAAGGAAGCAGAGTACGAGGAGCAGCACGCGGAGCCCATCCGCAGCTCTGGTGCAACTCCCGACCTGCAGGCAGAGCACGAAGAGGCAGCCCGCCGCGAGCAGGAAGAATCTGCACGCCACAAGGCAGCGCAGCCCAAGAAGAAGAGCTTCTTCTCCCGCTTCTTCGGCCTCTAAACCGAATACGCAACATTCCTCAGGCGCGGTATCCTCGTGGTACCGCGCCTGAGGCGTGCCCGGCAGGTAGAGTACCCCCAGTGCGATTCAAAGCCCCCGCTGGCGCATCCCGAGGACTAGCATTAGAAGAACGTAACCGAGAACTTAGTTCAGAAGAAGAAACCATGTCAGAAACACAGAAGCACACCACCCGCAACGGGTTCATCGCCATCATCGGCACCTACATTATTTGGGGTCTGCTCCCCCTGTATTTTGTGATGATGGCGCCGGCAGGCCCTATTGAGATTGTCGTGGCGCGTGTGGTCTTCTCCCTCATCTTCTGCGCCCTGCTGCTACCGATTTTGAGGGTAACTGCAGACTTCCGCCGTGCGCTACGGGACCGCCGCATCATGCTGGTGCTGACGGCGGCATCATTCCTCATCTGTGCGAACTGGCTTATCTACGTGATGGCGACAACCAGCGGCCACACCATTGACGTGTCCCTGGGATATTTCATTAACCCACTGGTCTCCGTGGTGCTGGGCGTCATCTTCCTGCATGAGCGCCTACGCCCGGCACAGTGGGTATCTGTGGCGATTTCCTGTATTGCGGTGCTGATCATGAGCCTCATCTACGGCCAGGTGCCCTGGACGGGTCTGGGCGTGGCGTTCACCTTCGGCATCTACGGTCTGCTGAAGGCACGCATCGCCCACGATGTCAGCCCCATTATTTCGCTGTCTCTAGAGACTTTCATCCTGGCGCCCTTCGGTGTTGCCGCCCTCTTGGTGCTCAACGCGCAGGGACAGATGACTCTCCTCAGTGAGGGTCCCGGACACTTCTGGCTTCTCGCCTCCACGGGTGTGGTCACCGTTGTGCCGCTCATGCTCTTTGCTGCGGCCACCAAAGCTCTTCCGCTTTCCGTCATCGGCATGGTGCAGTACCTGGGCCCGACCATCCAGTTCGTTCTGGCACTGACCGTTCTGCACGAGCAGATGAGCGCCGATAAGGTGCTGGGTCTGAGCCTCATCTGGGTCGCTCTCGTCATTTTCACTGTGGATGCGTTGCGTGCCTCCCGTGCCTACCGCGTCTCCGCGCTGTCCGACCCGGAAACCGGCATGATCCCGCTCGTGCAGGCTGAAGACGTACAGAGTAAGTAGCTCTCCCTACCCCGCGCAAAACGCAGTCCCGCATAAAACACAGTGATGCCCCGCAGGCGTTAGCCTGCGGGGCATCACTGTGTATCGCGTTCACACTCTAAAGCTCAGAACCCTGAGCTTCAGCAGCATCATCGAGAGCATCCAGATCCGGCTGACGGTGCAGGTTCAGCAGAGCCAAACCCAGGCCACCCCAGATAATCAGGATTGCCACAATGAGCATCACAATTGCGGAGATAGACATGAGGGCTCCTAACGGGTAATGGTCGAATCAACGTGGCCGTGCTCCACCTGACCGGCAATCACCGGAGGCGCCGGAGGCTCTTCAGCAGCACGAGACTTCTTCGACCAGGGCAAGAGAGAAACAACAATCGCGCCAACCAGCAGGAGTGCACTCATACCCCAACCGAAAATAGCCAGCATATCTGCCGGGTAACCCTCATAGGGGGTTGCCACAAGCTTAATGACGCTCTGAATCAGGGAGTAGCCCAGAATCAGCGGGGTCACGACAGCCAGCAGAATCATCCAAATCTTGCCAGCCTTGATGGAGGAGTAGCGGTTCAGGTGCTCAGCCAGAGCCGGCAGTGCACGCACCACGTATGCAACCACGATAATTGCGCACAAGCCAGCTGCCAGAATACCGAAGAGGTTCACGAAGTTATCGAGAATATCAAGCACGTACAGACCGGTGGTGGTCGGCATCAGCAGTAGCGAAATCAGAGCCATCGGAACAACCACCAGAATGGTAGATGCCAGGCGGGACGTCGCGAACTTGTCCTGAATACCGGCAATAATCACCTCAAGAATCGAGATGAGGGAGGTGAAACCAGCAAAGAGCAGGGAGCCGAAGAAAAGGATACCAATCAGCACGCCGCCGGGCGCCTGAGAAATAATGGTCGGGAACGCGATGAACGCCAGACCAATACCGCTGGTTGCAACCTCGCTCACCTGGGTGCCAGCAGCCTGAGCCATGAAACCCAGAGCAGCGAACACACCGATACCCGCAAGAAGCTCAAAACCGGAGTTTGCGAAACCAACCACAGCACCGGAACCGGTCAGGTCAGTCTTAGGCTTCAGGTAGGAGGAGTAGGTAATCATAATGCCGAAGCCGATAGACAGGGAGTAGAAAATCTGGCCATAAGCTGCAACCCACACATCGGGGTTAGCCAGGGAGTCCCAGCTGGGAGTGAACAGAGCATTCAGACCATCAGCAGCACCGGGCAGGGTCAGCGAGTAAATCACCAGACCAACAAACATGACCAGCAGCAGCGGGATAAAGATGATGTTGGCTGCACCCACACCCTTCTGAACGCCCAGAGCCATCACAGCAAGCAGGACGCCCCACACAAGAACCATGGGAATCAGGACGTTCATGTTGAAGTCCAGGGAGACACCGGGAGTGTCTGCAACCTTCAGGAACTCCCCCTGGAAGAACGCCTTCGGATTGTCGCCCCACTCATTGGTGAAGGAGAAAACCATGTAACGCAGCGACCACGCCACAATAGCGGCGTAGTAGATAGCGATGACGAAATTAATACCCATGTGCCACCAGCCGATGAACTCGGTCTTACGGTTCAGACGGCGGAAAGCTAGCGGGGACGACGCACGCGCACGGTGACCGATAGCGTAGTCAAAGAAAAGGAAAGTCAGACCGGCGGTCAGCAGGGCGACAATGTAGGGAATCATGAAGGCGCCGCCGCCATTATCAAATGCGATGTAGGGGAAACGCCAAATATTGCCCAGACCAACAGCAGAACCGATGGCGGCAAAGATAAAGACGCGACGGCTAGAGAAGCCTTCGCGCTTCGTGGGCGCCTTAGGGGTAGATGCTCCCATAGTTGTAAACCTCGAATGTGTGGGGACGCGGATGGTTGGTGCGAGAATAACCCGTTGGAGTGGTTGGGTTCTACTCGCGTCCAGAAATAGTAAACGGCTCTCCAACACGGGTTGGGTGTGGGAGCCGTCAGGCTTCTGAGGGGTGGATGTGCACCTCGGACATTCCATAAGGTTTACCTTAAAGGCGGAGAGCTGGTCAAAAAGGCCCCAGTATGCGGAACTTCTTGGGGTAAAGCACATACCCCTAGCTATCCCATAAATCGGCGCGGACTAGCCAAAAGACAGAAAACCCCCGCCAAATCCAGGCAGATTTAGCGGGGGTTTTGAAGTGTGAGACGCCCGGAGTCGTTAGACTCGGGCACACGCTAAACGGCAGGTTTTAGCCTTCGCGGTGAACCACAGCGTGAGCAAAAGACTCCAGTGCAGCCTTTGCTGTAGACTCGGGCAGCGGAGCAATCGCGGCAATCGCGCGGTCCGCCCAGTCGTAGGCAATCTGCCATGCTTCCTGGGTGACCGGGTGGGCGGCGAGCGCCTCCACTGCAGTCTCCAAGGCCTCATCGGAGCTCAAATCGGCATCCAGCAGGGCGCGAACAGCAATAGCGGATTCTTTGTTGGCAGCTACCGCACGGTCCAGCAGGATGGTCGGCAGGGTGGGCACACCCTCGCGCAGGTCGGTGCCGCGGGTCTTACCGCTGGTCTTGCCGTCACTGACAATGTCAATCACATCGTCGGCCAGCTGGAAAGCCACGCCTACCAGCTCGCCGTACGCCTTGACCATAGAGATAACGTCTTCGGAAGCACCCGAAAGCAGGGAGCCGTACTCACCGGCTGCGGCAATCAGGGAGCCGGTCTTGCCCTCAATGACAGCAATGTAGTGGTCGAGTAGGTCCTGACCCTCGCGCGGACCGGTGGTTTCGAAGAGCTGGCCGAGCACCAGACGCTCAAAAGTCTGGGACTGAATCTTCATGGGGCGGGTGCCCAGCTCGGACACCAGTAGGGATGCACGGGAGAAGATCAGATCGCCGGTCAGAATCGCGACGGAGTTGCCCCAAATCATCTGGGCGCTGTCCACGCCGCGGCGCTTGGGCGCATCATCCATCACGTCATCGTGGTAGAGGGTTGCCAGGTGGGTCAGCTCAACGACCACAGCAGCTTCTATGACGTCATCGTTGATTTCGCCGTCGACCGCTGCGCAGAGCAGTGCCAGCAGTGGGCGCACGCGCTTGCCGCCCGCCGAGAGCAGGTGACGGGATGCGACGTCTGCCAGATGGTCAGTCTGTTCAATGGCTTCTGCCAGGCGCTCCTCAATACGTGCGAGAGAGGAGAGAATTTGCGGACCCAGCTTGGGGTCTGCGGCGATGAGTTCGAAGCCTGCGGGAAGCTTCAGGTCGAGATCTCCCAGCAGGTCGGTTGCGGCAATGGGTTGCTCTGCGTTGCTCACGGTGTCTTCTATCTTCTTGGTGTTGGTATCTTCGGTAGAGTGTGAAGGCGGTGTCTATGCGTTATGGGCTCCAGGCTTGAAACCGCGGTGAATGGCGACGATGCCGCCGGTAAGGTTGCGGTACTGCACGGAGGCGAAGCCCGCTTCCTTGAACTTCTGCGCCAGTTCCTGCTGGTTGGGCCATGTGATGATGGACTCGGCGAGGTATTCGTAGGATTCGGGGTTGGAGGAGATTGCGCGGGCGATCGGCGGGATTGCCTTCATAATGTAGTTCTTGTAGACCGCGCCGAAGGGGGCGAAGGTTGGGGTGGAGAACTCGAGGATAACGATGCGGCCGCCGGGCTTGAGCACGCGGTAGATTTCGCTCAGTGCTTTGGGGTAGTCAGCGACATTGCGCAGGCCGTAGGACATCGTGACTGCGTCGAAGGTTTCATCTTCGAAGGGCAGGGCGGTGACGTCTGCCTGCACGAAGGTCATGTCGGGACGACGGCGGCGGCCCACGTCGAGCATGCCTTCGGAGAGGTCTGCTGCGATGACATCCACGCCGGCGTCGGCGAAGGGTTCGGAGGAGACGCCGGTACCTGCGGCTACGTCCAGTACTTTCTGGCCGGGGCGCGCGTCGACGGCGGCGACGGCCTGTTTGCGCCAGTAGATGTGCTGACCAAGCGAGAGGATGCCGTTCATGAGGTCGTAGCGTTCAGCGACGGTATCAAACATGGCGGCGATATCGCTGGTTTTCTTGTCTAGGGTTGCGCGGGTTGCGCGGGTGTTCTTCTCTGCGTTCACGCTCTCAATTGTGGCATGGAGGTTACTAGATTCAATAGTTGGGTAACCCGTAGTAGTGTCGCACGGTGCGTTAAGGTGCGTTCTGAAGTTATTTTTAAGTCGCCAATTCGGGGTTTTATTCAGTTTTTTCGATGGGATTTATGCACATTCAGCAAAATTTATGAATATTTATGTATATTCTTGCATTTTTTAACATAGGGGCGCACAATGGAGCCTAGAGTTCATAGAACACACCTCACACAGGAGCATCCCAATGAACACCGCAATCTTCAAAATGGTATCCCTCAAACCCCTCGCACTGCTGGCAGTGCTCCCCCTGGCACTGACCGGCTGCGTCTCCACCGCCAATGAGAACACCGACCCTAACGGCGAGGTCAGCCTCGTAAAGTCCGGCACCCTCAGCGTCTGCACCAACACCCCCTACAAGCCCTTCGAATACGAAGAAAACGGTAGCATCGTCGGTCTGGATGCAGACATCGCCAACGCTATCGCCTCCGACCTGGGTGTGAAGGCTCAGCTGACCTCCATCAGCTTCGAGGGTCTGGACTCCGGTACCGGCCTTGTCACCGGTCAGTGCGATATCGCTCTGGCGGGTATCGGAGTAACCGATGAACGTAAGAGCAAGATGGAATTCACCACCGTCTACTTTGACGACAACCTGGCAATCCTGGTCCCCAAGGGTTCCTCCATCACCTCCGCAGCAGACCTAAAGGGTGTCAGCGTTGGTGCACAGCAGGCAACCAGCGGCGAATCCTACGCCAAGGAAAACGGTGCAGAGGTCATCCAGTACGAAGACACCTCCCTCATGTTCTCCGCTCTGAAGACCGGTCAGGTCAAGGCAGTCGCAGCGAACCTCTCCGTGGTTTCCGAGGCACTGACCAACAACCCGGACTCCTTCAAGATCGCCTACCAGGATTCCGATAACACCGAGCAGATTGCCGCAGCAGTTTCCTCCAACAACAAAGCCCTGCTGACCAAGGCAAACGCCACCATTACCAAGCTCAAGGAAAACGGCGAGCTCGACAAGATGAAGGCCAAGTGGGTTGGTGTCACCTCCACGAGCGCCTCTTCCTCCGCTTCCTAAGCGTCTAGCCGGTTAGCTTCTCCCCCAATTCAGGAGTACCCTTACTACTTTTGGGTTGGGGGATTCTCCGGCCTTTACCCTTGTGAGCGTATAAAACGCTCTTGACCGAATAGCACACGGATAAGAAAGCGCATGTCCTCTAAACTCTCACCCCGCCAGAAGCAGAAGCTCTTCAGCTACGCACAGTACGCCCTTCTGTCAGTTATCGCCCTGACGGCCATTCTGCTGGCTGACTGGAAGACCCTCAGCCAGCAGGTATTCAACCTTGATGTTGCGGCTCAGCAGTTCCCCGACGTCATCACCGTGGCATTGAAGAACACCCTGCTGTACACCACCTTGGGCTTTATCGTGGGCCTCTCCGGCGGTCTGCTGCTGGCGCTCATGCGTATTTCTTCCATCGCCCCCTACCGTTGGATTGCGACCCTGTACGTGGAGCTTTTCCGCGGTATCCCGGCGCTGCTGGTCTTCTTCGCCTTCGGTTACGGTATTCCCCTGGCGTTCAAGATCCGCTTCGTGGATAACCTGATTCCGGTGACCCTGTCCCTGGGTATGGTTTCGGCAGCTTACATTAGTGAGGTTCTGCGTGCGGGTCTACAGGCGATTCCGAAGGGCCAGATGGAGGCGGCACGTTCCCTGGGTATGTCCCACACTCGTGCAATGATTTCGATCATTATTCCGCAGGCGTTCCGCGTGGTTCTGCCCCCGCTGACCAACGAGGTTATCCTGCTAACCAAGGACTCCTCCCTCGTGTACCTGCTGGGCGTGACGGTTTCTCAGTACGAGCTGGCAAAGTTCGGCCGTGAGGGCCTGACCGCCGCTAACGCGGGTCTGACTCCCCTGGTGGTTGCAGGTCTGTGCTACCTGATTATCACTGTTCCGCTGGGCCAGCTCTCCGCATATTTTGAGCGCCGCACCCAGCTTGCGGGCCGCAAGTAAGCGCAACGACAGATACGGATTACGGAAGATACTATGACTGCTTCAACTTCATCCATGGCCGCCTCCTCGGTGCGCATCTCCAACCTGCACAAGTCCTACGGCAAGGTTCAGGTTCTTAAGGGCATTGACATGCAGGTCGAGCCGGGCGAGGTCGTGTGCCTTATCGGCCCTTCGGGTTCCGGTAAGTCCACCCTGCTGCGTTGCGTGAACCTGCTGGAGGAGCCGAACGACGGCACCATCATGGTGGGCGATACCGAGGTCACCGACCCGGACGTAGACATTAACCGCGTGCGTACCCACATGGGTATGGTGTTCCAGCAGTTCAACCTGTTCGGTCACCTGAACATTCTTGATAACTGCACGATCGCTCAGATTAAGGTTCTGGGCCGTTCCACGGCGGAGGCGGAGGCGGTTGCCCTCGAGCAGCTCGCCAAGGTGGGTCTGGAAGGCAAGGAAGACCGTTTCCCGGCTCAGCTGTCCGGTGGTCAGCAGCAGCGTGTGGCTATTGCACGCGCGCTGTCCATGAACCCGGACCTAATGCTCTTTGACGAGCCGACCAGTGCGCTCGACCCGGAGATGGTCGGCGAGGTTCTGAGTATTATGCGCAACCTTGCTAACGAGGGCATGACCATGATCGTGGTGACTCACGAGATGGCATTCGCCCGCGAGGTCGCCGATAAGGTCGTCTTCATGGCCGACGGCGTGGTCGTGGAGGAGGGCCCCGCCGATCAGGTGATTGGCAACCCCCAGCACGAACGTACTCAGGCTTTCTTGGCGCGCGTGCTCGATCCGACCCACACCGTAGTAGACTAGTACTAGCTCTTGAAAAACATAGCGGGCGGTGCTGTACGAAACATTCTGTTTCGCGCAGCACCGCCCGCTTTTTAATGCTCTAGTTCGCGGCTATTTCGGTTCTAGAAGATACGGCGCGCCACCTTGTCAAAGAGACGGTCCGGCAGCACGGTATGCAGGAACACGGAGGGCTTAGCACCGAAACCCACCAGGTAGCGGGTCTTGGGTCGGCGCGCCTCCAGGGCTCGCAGAATAGTCCTAGAGATCACTTTGGGCTCTGAGAGGTTGGAGGACGGCGAGTAGAGCCTACGCATATTTGCAGCAACACGCTGTGCCTGCTCAGCGTAGACACCGTTTCGGGAAGATTCCTCCAGGTGGTCTGCCGCGATGAGGCCCCAGGGGGTCTTAATACCGCCGGGCTCGATAATGACCACGTCAATACCGAACTCTTCAACTTCCATGCGCAGTGCATCGCTGAACGCTTCGAGGGCGTACTTGGTGGCGTGGTACCAGGCTCCGAGGGGCATGGTAATACGCCCCGCCATCGAGGAGAGGTTCAGGATGCGCCCGCGACCCCGTGCGCGCATATGCGGCAACACCAGCTGGGTGAGGCGCGCCAGGCCGAAGAGATTCACCTCGAACTGGCGACGTGCCTCGTTGATGGGGACGTCTTCAATAGCGCCGTAAAATCCGTAGCCCGCGTTGTTGATGAGCACGTCAATGCGGCCTTCTGCGTCAATGATCTGCTGTACGGCGGCTTCCATGGATGCCTCATCGGTAACGTCCAGGCTCAGCGCTTTCACACCCTCGGAGGCGAGCTCTTCAATCTTCTCAACGCGGCGGGCGGCACCGTATACGGTGTAGCCGTAGCGCACCAGTAGCGGCGCCACGTCGTATCCAATACCGGAGCTGGCGCCGGTGAGAAGAACGACGGGGCGTTGTACTGATTTGGGCATTGCGTATCCTTTCGGGTTGTCCTCTGCAGTATTAGCGGGAGTGTACTTCTCAGGGTACGCTACACGCGGTGTATAAGCATGCAGAGAGCTCGGGGTGTAGCGTGAGGGTATTCTCACCGGCATACGTAAGGGCATGAAGGCATACAAAAAGCTCGCCGCGGCATCCTGTGCAGATGCGGCGGCGAGCTAATGTTTTGGGGTCAGGGGTTTAGAGACCGGGGTTTAGACCTCTTCGACGTCAATATTGACCTTGGGTTCGGGGTGCGATTCGCCGGTCAGCATAGTCACCAGCAGGGTGGAGTCCTGAACGGCGCGCAGGGAGTGCAGCAGCTTGGCAGTCACGTGGATGGGCTTGCCGGGCACCAGGGTAATATCGCGGTCCTTCACGTGGAAGAGGACCTCGCCCTTGAGCACCTGCACGAAGATGGGGTGTATGCTATGGTGCTCGTGCCAGGACTGGCCTGCAGCCAGTTCCATGAGGGTCAGGTTACCGCCGTCGGCATCAACGATCTTGCGTGCCTGGGGTTTATCGTCAAAGGGGGTCAGCGCTTCGGTGAGCTGGGGAAATACGAGGACGCGGCCTTCATGGGTACCTGCCATGGTACGCACCTTTCTCTTCAGGGGTGAGCGAAAGGGGGAACACAATCCCCTCCCTATATTTGGTATAGAAAATACTAAATTATTTATTATTGTATTCCCCTGCTAGCAACGAAACAATGCCTCAGCTCACATCAAACTAAAACACCCGCGCAGGAAGGGGAACAATATTTACTGGTAACTCCACACCTTAGAATAGGCGGAGCGATTACTATTACGCGGACGCAACAGGCTCACCAACATCGCCGTCGTACCAAAGCTCACCGCAGTAATCATGCAGGTTGCCGCGGTAAATGCACCACCGGGAATCGGCGCAAAAATCGCAATCAGATACAGGATGACCGCGCAGAACGACAGGAACAGCGTTGCAATCGTCATCAACGGCACCAGCACCAAACCACCACGCGCCGGAACCGCAAAATCTGCTGGACGCACATAACGCAGCACACCCATACCCACAACCGTCCAGATGGCGGTAACCAGAATAGCGGTCACAACATCCGCCGGGCGATGCCACCCGTTAATAATGGTGGAGGCACCCGTCAGACAGGTCGCCAACGCGGCACACAGCGCTACCGTAGGCCGCAAAAAACGAGGTGCCGCCAAGAACAGAGCCGCACCCGCTGCTGCCGCGAAGGTCGTGTGGCCGCTGGGTGCCGAGTTGATCAGTGCCTCCTGAACGCCCAGATCAGGCTTCACAATCAGATAGTGCTTGAGCAGATACGTACTCGTCACCGCGGCAACCCCGACCAACACACCAATCAGCAAGGGCAGGAACCGATGCTTCCAAATCAGCACCGCGACCAGACCCAAGACGGCAATCATGCCGACAACCGCGGGGAGAGAATCCAGCGCGGTCAGGGTCGGACCGCTGTAGCTCTTGAACTGGTTTGCATACTCGGTGTACGCCTGCTCATCAACCTGCTGGCCGGTCGTCGTGTAAATGAAGAACGCGAACACACCGTAGAGCAACAGCCCCAAGAACAGCAACGCCATCACGTGACGCATCAGAATACCGCTACTCGGAAGATGGTGCCCTTGCTCTTCGCCGGGACGATCCACCGGGCGGCCCGAAGCATCCACGGGGACCTGACCGGTCTGAACATACGCACCGTTCGGGTAGGCAGCTGCAGGATACGCCTCGGGCGGATAAGCCACCGGCTGCGGAGGCGCCTGCGGGGGCATCTGCGGAGGAACAGGCTGCTGCGCGCCCATCTGAGGCACACCCCTCTGGCGCGCACCCATTGGGGAGGCGCCCGTCTGATTGTTTAGCGGAAAACCGCTCACCGGAGGCTTCGGTGGATTGAGACGGCGAGTAGCCTGCATCGGCTCATCCGCACTGTAGTTGCCCTGGGAATCACGTTCCTGTAGCGAGGGAATCGTCTCAGGAATCTTGATGGGGGCGCGGTAGGCACGCGGCAGAGGACGGGTTGCACCTATAACCTCTGAAAGTTCGGGGTGCAAAGAAATAACTTCGGTATTCGCGGATTCAGCGTTCGCGGAACCCTCATTTGTGGGACCTACAGACGCAGCTTCGTGAGCCAGCGATAAACCGTAATCCTTCAGAACTTTCGTACGGTCATCACTGTGCCTTGCAGCAGGGGTGGCCGTTTCGTGGGCTCTAAGCACCTGGGTAGGGTCCTGATAGTCAGAGAGCACTGCAGCGGCATCAGAGCTAAAAGCCGTGGTAGGCGCGTTATCAGAAGGGTGAAGAGCGCGAGTAGCATCCAGGTTCTCCGAATCACCCCAACCGGGATTCCCCGCACCTGTTGCTTGCTCTTTTGATGTCTTCTTCATAACCTCTCCGTACCTTCTGACCCTCATATCTATTAGCGGTATTCACCCTGCCGGTACCCACTGTTTGGGCGGTAGCCCCCAAGCCACCGATTTCACGTACCACAGCGCCGGTTCTTTCGGGTGAATAACTACCTACTATTCCAGGTTAAGCTATGAAAAACTAAAGTTTTTTCGACCATAACCTGAGAGTTTCCAGAGAATGCGTGATAGGGTGCGAGCGCGCCCACCCCCCCAGAATGCTATGGTGAGCTCATAGCGCATCAAAGAAGGGCAGATACCTTGAACACCAGTATGAGCGTGCC
>NZ_JAPWAL010000016.1:0-46085 GCF_041432905.1 Rothia sp. 27098_8_161
AACGCAAACAACAAACAACTTCCTGAAAAGTAAGCCTTCAGCCTATTAGTACCAGTCAACTCCACGAGTCTTCAGTCCTCGCTTCCATACCCGGCCTATCAACCTCATCATCTATAAGGAGCCTCACACACCAAAAAGTGCCAGGAAATCTCATCTCGAAACAGGCTTCCCGCTTAGATGCTTTCAGCGGTTATCCCTCCCGAACGTAGCCAATCAGCCATGCACCTGGCGGTACAACTGACATACCAGAGGTTCGTCCGTCCCGGTCCTCTCGTACTAAGGACAGCCTTTCTCAAATTTCCAACGCGCGCAGCGGATAGGGACCGAACTGTCTCACGACGTTCTGAACCCAGCTCGCGTACCGCTTTAATGGGCGAACAGCCCAACCCTTGGGACCGACTCCAGCCCCAGGATGCGACGAGCCGACATCGAGGTGCCAAACCATGCCGTCGATATGGACTCTTGGGCAAGATCAGCCTGTTATCCCCGAGGTACCTTTTATCCGTTGAGCGACGGCCGTTCCACAACGTACCGCCGGATCACTAGTCCCGACTTTCGTCCCTGCTCGACCTGCCAGTCTCACAGTCAAGCTCCCTTGTGCACTTACACTCAACACCTGATTGCCAACCAGGCTGAGGGAACCTTTGGGCGCCTCCGTTACACTTTAGGAGGCAACCGCCCCAGTTAAACTACCCATCAGGCACTGTCCCTGAACCAGATCATGGCCCGAAGTTAGACATCCAGATTGACCAGAGTGGTATTTCAACAACGACTCCACACAAACTAGCGTCCATGCTTCACAGTCTCCCACCTATCCTACACAAGCCAAACCAAACACCAATACCAAACTATAGTAAAGGTCACGGGGTCTTTCCGTCCTGCTGCGCGAAACGAGCATCTTTACTCGTACTGCAATTTCGCCGAGTTCATGGTTGAGACAGTAGGGAAGTCGTTACTCCATTCGTGCAGGTCGGAACTTACCCGACAAGGAATTTCGCTACCTTAGGATGGTTATAGTTACCACCGCCGTTTACTGGGGCTTAAATTCTCAGCTTCGCCACAAAGGCTAACCAATCCTCTTAACCTTCCAGCACCGGGCAGGAGTCAGTCCGTATACATCGTCTTACGACTTCGCACGGACCTGTGTTTTTGATAAACAGTCGCTTCCCCCTGGTCTCTGCGACCCATACACGCTCCGGGCAGCAAGTACCCATCACGCTCAAGGTCCCCCTTCTCCCGAAGTTACGGGGGCATTTTGCCGAGTTCCTTAACCATGATTCTCTCGATCGCCTTAGTATTCTCTACCTGATCACCTGTGTCGGTTTAGGGTACGGGCGGCTAAAACCTCACGCCGATGCTTTTCTCGGCAGCATAGGATCACCAAATCCCCCAAAAAACAGGGTCCCATCACGTCTCAGGCACACAGCCGGCGCATTTAACAACCGACAACCCTACACGCTTAGACCACGACAACCATCGCGTGGCTTGGCTACCTTCCTGCGTCACACCTGTTAACACGTTTACCTCCAAAGATCGGGCCCCACAACCCACACAACACACAAACAAAAGCCTGCACATCATGCTTCGCATGGTTAGCATCACAATATCAGTATGGGCGGTTTTTCACCGGTACGGGAATATCAACCCGTTATCCATCGACTACGCCTGTCGGCCTCGCCTTAGGCCCCGACTAACCCAGGGCAGATTAACTTGACCCTGGAACCCTTGATCATCCGGCGGATGAGTTTCTCACTCATCTTTCGCTACTCATGCCTGCATTCTCACTCGCATAGCCTCCACCACTGGTTTACACCGCAGCTTCACCGGCCACACGACGCTCCCCTACCCAACAATCCAAAAAGATCATTGCCACAACTTCGGCGGTGTACTTGAGCCCCGCTACATTATCGGCGCAGAATCACTTGACCAGTGAGCTGTTACGCACTCTTTCAAGGATGGCTGCTTCTAAGCCAACCTCCTGGTTGTCTAAGCAACTCCACATCCTTTCCCACTTAGCACACGCTTAGGGGCCTTAGTTGGTGGTCTGGGCTGTTTCCCTCTCGACAATGAAGCTTATCCCCCACTGTCTCACTGCTACGCTCTCACTTACCGGCATTCGGAGTTTAGCTGACGTCAGTAACCCGTGAAGGCCCATCGGCCATCCAGTAGCTCTACCTCCGGCAAGAAACACGTAACGCTGCACCTAAATGCATTTCGGGGAGAACCAGCTATCACAGAGTTTGATTGGCCTTTCACCCCTATCCACAGCTCATCCCCTCCATTTTCAACTGAAGTGGGTTCGGTCCTCCACGACGTCTTACCGTCGCTTCAACCTGGCCATGGATAGATCACTCCGCTTCGGGTCTAGGTCATGCCACTCAAACGCCCTATTCAGACTCGCTTTCGCTACGGATACCCCACACGGGTTAACCTCGCGACATAACACTAACTCGCAGGCTCATTCTTCAAAAGGCACGCTGTCACCCCAAAAGGCTCCAACGGCTTGTAAGCACACGGTTTCAGGTACTATTTCACTCCCCTCCCGGGGTACTTTTCACCATTCCCTCACGGTACTGATTCACTATCGGTCACTAAGAAGTATTTAGACTTACCAGGTGGTCCTGGCAGATTCACACGAGATTCCACGAGCCCCGTGCTACTCGGGTGGCCACACCACGGACAGAACAATTTCGATTACGGGACTCTCACCCTCTACGGCCGACCATTCCAAGTCGTTCACCTACCATCCTGAACATCATGCCGGCAGCCAGTTAGAACTGCCACTGTGACTCCCACAACCCCCATGATGCAACGCCTAACCGCTATCACACACCACAGGTTTAGTCTCTTCCGCTTTCGCTCGCCACTACTCACAGAATCATTACATTATTTTCTCTTCCTGCGGGTACTGAGATGTTTCACTTCCCCGCGTTCCCCCCAACCAGCCTATACATTCAGCTGGTGGTAACTCACCATGAAGATGAGCCAGGTTTCCCCATTCGGAAATCCTCGGATCACAGCCCAGTTATCGGCTCCCCGAGGCTTATCGCAGATTCACACGTCCTTCATCGGCTCTTAATGCCAAGGCATCCACCGTGTGCCCTTAATAACTTACACACAATCAAGAAAAATAAGAATCTAAAATCAACAATCAAACCAACACCAAAGCATTGATTCAACGCAAATTCCAGAAGATGCTCGCGTCCACTATATAGTTCTCAAACAACAACCCACAACACAACAACAACACAAAAATAATCTCTTGCATCATCACCATGCCAGGCAAACAAAGGAACAACACACATGTGTTACCCCAAAACCCAACAATGCGCCTCATCCAACCCAAAACCAATATTCCACCCATGAGCAAAACCACCCACCCGACACTCGCGGATAGCATGGCCAACTAAATGTGCTCCTTAGAAAGGAGGTGATCCAGCCGCACCTTCCGGTACGGCTACCTTGTTACGACTTAGTCCCAATCGCCAATCCCACCTTAGACGGCTCCCTCCCAAAAGGGTTAGGCCACCGGCTTTGGGTGTTACCAACTTTCGTGACTTGACGGGCGGTGTGTACAAGGCCCGGGAACGTATTCACCGCAGCGTTGCTGATCTGCGATTACTAGCGACTCCGACTTCATGGGGTCGAGTTGCAGACCCCAATCCGAACTGAGACCGGCTTTTAGGGATTAGCTCCACCTCACAGTATCGCAACCCTCTGTACCGGCCATTGTAGCATGCGTGAAGCCCAAGACATAAGGGGCATGATGATTTGACGTCATCCCCACCTTCCTCCGAGTTGACCCCGGCAGTCTCCTATGAGTCCCCACCATAACGTGCTGGCAACATAGAACGAGGGTTGCGCTCGTTGCGGGACTTAACCCAACATCTCACGACACGAGCTGACGACAACCATGCACCACCTGTATACCAGCCCCGAAGGGAAACACCATCTCTGATGCGGTCCAGTATATGTCAAGCCTTGGTAAGGTTCTTCGCGTTGCATCGAATTAATCCGCATGCTCCGCCGCTTGTGCGGGCCCCCGTCAATTTCTTTGAGTTTTAGCCTTGCGGCCGTACTCCCCAGGCGGGGCACTTAATGCGTTAGCTACGGCGCGGAAAACGTGGAATGTTCCCCACACCTAGTGCCCAACGTTTACGGCATGGACTACCAGGGTATCTAATCCTGTTCGCTCCCCATGCTTTCGCTTCTCAGCGTCAGTTACAGCCCAGAGACCTGCCTTCGCCATCGGTGTTCCTCCTGATATCTGCGCATTCCACCGCTACACCAGGAATTCCAGTCTCCCCTACTGCACTCTAGTCTGCCCGTACCCACTGCAATACACGGAGTTAAGCTCCGGCCTTTCACAGCAGACGCGACAAACCGCCTACAAGCTCTTTACGCCCAATAATTCCGGACAACGCTCGCGCCCTACGTATTACCGCGGCTGCTGGCACGTAGTTAGCCGGCGCTTTCTCTGCAGGTACCGTCAATCTCTCTTCTTCCCTGCTAACAGAGGTTTACAACCCGAAGGCCGTCATCCCTCACGCGGCGTCGCTGCATCAGGCTTGCGCCCATTGTGCAATATTCCCCACTGCTGCCTCCCGTAGGAGTCTGGGCCGTGTCTCAGTCCCAGTGTGGCCGGTCACCCTCTCAGGCCGGCTACCCGTCGTCGCCTTGGTGAGCCGTTACCTCACCAACAAGCTGATAGGCCGTGAGCCCATCTATAACCACTACATAACGCTTTCCACCAACACCCCATGCGGAGATTGGTCGTATCCGGTATTAGACCCAGTTTCCCAGGCTTATCCCAGAGTTAAAGGTAGGTTACTCACGTATTACTCACCCGTTCGCCACTAATCCACCTAGCAAGCTAGGCTTCATCGTTCGACTTGCATGTGTTAAGCACGCCGCCAGCGTTCGTCCTGAGCCAGAATCAAACTCTCCGTTGAAAAAATAGAAAAGCTTGATAATCTGATCTCAAACAGCGAATCACACACGGGGGTGCGTGACTCAAGCTGACTAAATTTGAAACCATTTGATGATTATCAAATATAAATAAATATTTGGTATTAGTTTCAGTTTCAACCACCATAATGGTGATTTTATTGAACAAAGCACACTATTGAGTTCTCAAGCAACACACCGATTCAACACCTCAACTTACTATTTCAAGCAAGCCTTACCGTTGAACGGTCATTCATGTTATTTTCATCGTTACCGCGTTCCCGCGGCAACCCAATCAACTATACCAGCGTTTCGTTTGTCATGCAAATCCGTTTTTCGTGATTCACACCACAAAGTTTCCTTCCTAAAATCCTCCAACATCACCAACAAAGCAACCCGGATTTCCTTCAAGTAAGAAACCAAAACACTATACAATTGAAAGCCATTCAAACCGCTTCCGACTAGGAGAAACACCGAAGAAGTTCTTCGTTTTTTCCTCCTCGCCGCGGCGACTCATACAACTATACAGACGCCTAAACACCCATGCAACCTCAAAAAGGGTGAAGTAGACCACAAACATGGCGTTGTAAGGGTCTAAACCACCCTTCCAGAGACTAAACTACCTAGTCAAAGTATTTTATGGGTGCTAGAAAATCTTTAAAAAACTTCTAAAAAACCTTATAACCACAGAAGAAACCACTCAAACCCTCGCAGAATACCCTCCAGCGCCCCTCTGCAGCCCCTATTCCCATACCCTGCGCTTGATTCCTAACTCTTCATTTTGGGCGCCCATACCTATAGATACGAAAAGCCCCTCCCCTTCCATCCTGCAAGGAATAGAAGAAGAGGGGTGCAGCTACAGAGTGCTAAAGCTTAGTACTGAGGCGGTTAGTGCTGAGCTGATTAGTACTGGGGAGGCGCATCATTCGCCATATTGTTAAAGCGCGAGTACTTACCGCTAAACGCCAACGGAATAGTACGAGTCGGACCACCACGGTGCTTAGCAATAATCATATCCGCCTCACCCACGCGATCACTCTCAGGGTTATACATATCCTCACGATGCAGCAGAATCACCATATCCGCATCCTGCTCAATAGAACCCGACTCACGCAAATCCGAAACCATCGGACGCTTATCAGTACGCTGCTCCGAACCACGGTTCAACTGAGACAGCGCAATCACCGGAACATCCAACTCCTTAGCCAACAGCTTCAGGCTACGAGAAAACTCCGAAACCTCCTGCTGACGCGACTCAACTTTCTTACCCGAACTCATCAGCTGCAGGTAGTCCAGCACCACAAGCTTTAAATCATTACGCTGTTTGAGGCGACGGCACTTCGCGCGAATCTCCATCAGAGTCATATTCGGCGAATCATCAATAAAGAGAGAAGCAGAATCAATGCGCCCCTGCAGAGTCGCCAGGTTCGTCCAACCCTCAGTATCCAAATCCCCCTTCTTCAGGCGACCCATCGAAATCTTGCCCTCCGCAGAGAGAATACGCATCGCCAACTCAGTACGACTCATCTCCAGCGAGAAAAACACAGTCGTCATCTGATGATGAATAGAGGCAGAACGAGCAATATCAAGGGCCAGAGTCGACTTACCCACACCCGGACGAGCCGCAATAACAATCATCTGGCCACCGTGCAGACCACCGGTCAGCTCATCAAACTCAATAAAGTCAGTCGGTACACCGTACACGCCATCGGGGCGGTTCGAGTTCGCATCAATCTCGTTGATGGTCTCCTCCAACGCCTCAGAGAAAGATACATAGTCTTCCTTCGCGTTACCATCAGTCACCGCATAAATCTCAGCCTGCGCCTGATCCACCAAAGTATCGACCTCAGTCTCATTGGCGTAACCCAGCTGAGCGATCTTCGTACCCGCTTCAATCAGGCGGCGCATAATCGCGTGCTCCTTAACAATCTCAGCGTAATACTGAGCGTTAGCAGCAGTTGGAACTGACGCAATCAGGGTATGAATATAGGACGCACCGCCCACACGAGTCAGCTCACCACGCTTCTTCAGCTCATCAGCAACCGTAATCACATCCGCAGGGCTACCGTGACCGTAAAGAGAAAGAATCGCTTCATAAATCGTCTCGTGCGCCGGCTTATAGAAATCAGACGCACGCAGGCTCTCAACCACATCAGCAATAGCGTCCTTCGACAGCAGCATGCCACCGAGCACCGACTGCTCAGCCACATCATCATGAGGCATAGTGCGGGAACCATAATCAATGGCAGTTTCAGACATGCTTATCCTCGCGTTTCAATCCAATATCTACGACGTTCCAGAAACATTTTCTGCTGAACTCCTATGCTAGTTTCTCACGAAGGCACACGCGAAACACATACACGCCTAATGGGTAGCGCGCAGATAATCCTCAATCTTCTCAACAGCGAGCGCCGCGCCATCCATAGTGCGCATTGCCTCGCCCAGCTGCCGTGCCTTAGCGCATGCCCTCATCGCTGAGCAGACGTGACTGCCTCACAAAAACCAGGCCACTGCTATGTGCCTAGTAGATCCCTCGATATCAGAGTCGAGGGCACTAGTCATGAAAGCAGGTCTCGGACCATGTTTAAGTTTCTCTCTCTCCTTGTATTGCATGCCCTCTCGCATCTGGTGGCGGTGCTGCTACTACACACCTATAGTATGTCGCTGCCTGTAACACACACCATGGTACTTGAGTACCTGCGAGTATCAGCAGTGCTGTACTACTACAGGCTCGCCGGTACGGTGTCGTGGGCGTATATGGGTGGGGGTGGTGCGGCACTCGGAGGCTGTGGTGCAAGCAGATGCTGGGTGAGTGTCTGCTACTGGTGCAGTATCCAGTGCTGATGCTGGTACTAGTGCTCAGCGCCGTAGTCACTGCGGGACTGAGGTACTGTGTACTAGTATGCCTGGTGAGAGCAGGCTAGCGAATGAAAACGGAGCCTCAGTATTCCCCCGCATAACGAGGAATACTAAGGCTCCGTTTCGCTGTATAAGCTTCTCTTACTTCTTACGCAGAATCATGCCGATAGCGCCAATATGGTCGGCATGGCGGCGGAACACACCGCGCATACCCAACACGCGCTCACGAATCTGCGGCTTACGCACCAGATTGAACGCAATCTTCGCAACGCCAGCGGGACCTTCATCAGCCAGTAGACGCTTCGGCTCCAGCAGAGCCATATCGGTCTGGTACACATCCAGCACCTCAAAGCCAGCCTCTTCCGCCAGAGCAGTCCACTCGGCAACAGTCAGCGGGCGGGCATTCACGCGGATAGTACGCGCCAAATCCTTCTGGATCTCTTCCTTCAACTCGGGGCGCAGGTAATCGGGAACCAGCGACATCTCGTGAATAGCGTAGTAGCCGCCCGGACGCAGCAGACGAGCCGCCTCACGCATAATCTCCAGCTTGTGCTTATCGGTCTGCATGGTCAGCATCGCCTCGCCCACCACGGCGTCGTAGCTCTCCGAGGGCAGACCGGTCTCCTGGGCACTAGCATTCACCACACGGTAGTTCGGCTTAGTCGATGCACCAATACGCTCGGTCACGATTTCAGCAGCCTTGGGATCAAGATCCACACCGGTGTAGCTCTTGGGGGAACGCTTCACAATCTCCAAGGCGGTAATACCCAGGCCCGGCGCAAACTCCACGACGTCAATGTCACCACCCAGAGCGCGAGCCAGCAGCCAATTGGTGGTCTCGCGGCCACCGGGGCGCAGAACCTTCTTGCCCAGCTGAGCCAGAAGCCAGTGACCGGCAGCCTTTTCAGCGGGGCGGTCGGTACCGGGAACGGAAGGGGTCTTAGACACGGAAGACAACTCCTAAATACTTGTATTTAATATGCAAAATTTATCTTTCCCAATTCTAGACCCGCACGGCGCCCAAAAGAAAGACGAATCCACGAAAGTTTTGGACGCACGACCCGACAACCTTCAGAAAGCCAGGGCAGCAACACTGCTTCCCTCTGTCATCCAGGTGGTTAAAACAGAAACTGGAGCTGGACCTCTCAGTCCAACCCCAGTCTCATCACACACATACATACGAAAATCAGAGCCACTTCCGCAAGGGAAGTCCAACTTTCTGATGGTCCTCTCGAACCATCTATATAAAGTATTACGCGTAAACCTTTATTCCCTGTAGGTTAAAGCTGCAAGAAAGCTGGGAATAGATTTTTCTTCAAAATCGAGGTGCAGCACCCCGCATTTCATACCGAAACTACATGTCGCATTAAAAGAAGAATGGCAAGGCGCTTTTGCCTTGCCATCCTTCTTTCGCTAGCGGGCGACCCCGCTACACGAAACACACACATTCACATCGCAGTCCTCTCGAACCAACACTTATAGTAAACACCCCCAACCTTATGGGAGGATTGAATTTCGCTGGAAACAAGCTGGGAGAAAACCAACAGAACCCTGAGAGCTTTGATATTGTGCAGTTTTTGGTCTCTAAACCGGGCTAATAAGCCGCCATATACAGACCCAGCAGCACCAACGGGTTAGCCACTACAGAAATAACCGCCAGGCAAATATTAGCCACGCGGTACTGACCAAACTTCACCAGACCCACTAGCGCACACACCAACGCAATACTGGATACAAGACCGCCAACCACCAACAAAAGAAGCAGAAGAGCAGTAGCAAGATTAGCGTCCGCAAATGGGATAACCGCTAGAGCACACAGCAGCAAATTGACGCACTCCAACAGCACACCCGTGAATAGAAGCTGAGCGCTAGAAGACAAACGTGAAAAAGATCGAGCCATGTATACCAGTCTACGGTGTCTACCAGACTATGGGGCGCAAAGAGAATGTCGAATATGCAGACCGGTCTGGGATGCCCCGAAAGTCTCAAGATACTTCCCATATAGAGGTAATCCATCAAAATCCCCGACCTAAGGGGTGGGAATATCTACGCAATCAGCACGATAAACGAAAAAAACCGCGATGTCTCACGTGAAACATTGCGACTTTCTGTATCTAAAAGGGTAAAGCAAACGGGGTGCCCCTCACGAAGAGGGACACCCCGTCCGACACTCAACGCCGCAGCATCAAAGCACCAGCGTCAAATATCTAAAAACCTACTTACGCAGCAGCAACGACGTCCAGGACAACGTTAGCAACAACGTCAGCGTGCAGGCGGACAGTCACCTTGTACTCACCGGTACGCTTAATAGCGGAACCCAGGTGGATGGTGCGCTTGTCAACGGAGCCAATGCCAGCAGCCTCAATAGCCTCAGCAATAGCCTCAGCCTTGACGGTACCGAACAGGCGGCCGTCAGCGCCAGCCTTGTGTGCAACGACAACCGACTTAGCAGCCAGGGCCGCCGCAGTTGCCTGAGCCTCTTCCAGAGAAGCCTTAGCACGAGCCGCACGAGCGGCGCGGATGGACTCAACCTGCTTCTCGCCACCCTGGGTCCAGGTCAGAGCGAAGCCGCGGGGCAGCAGGTAGTTACGTGCGTAACCGTCCTTAACGGTGACAACATCGCCAGCTGCACCGAGGCCGGAAACTTCCTGAGTCAGAATGATCTTAGCCATGTTACTGTCTCTCCTTCTCTTTAGCGGCCAGCGCCGGAGTAGGGCAGCAGTGCAACTTCGCGGGCGTTCTTAATAGCCTGAGCGATCTTGCGCTGCTCCTGAACGGTCACGCCAGTCACGCGGCGAGCGCGGATCTTGCCGCGGTCGGAGATGAACTTGCGCAGAAGTGCGACGTCCTTGTAGTCGATAACGGTGACGTCAGCAGCCTTGAGGGGGTTCTGCTTGGGTTTGGGCTTACGGATTTCAGCCTTAGCCATCGTGGTGCTCCTTAGAGTTGGGAGCCCGCGGCGGATAACCGCGGGATGGATTGATAAATTACTATTCGGAAAACGAAACCGGCTTAGAACGGAGGTTCGTCGTCGGCGCCGCTACCCCAGTCATAGTTACCACCAGACTGAGAACTCCACGGATCAGCAGCAGGAGCTGCAGGGGCCGCCGGAGCAGCCGGAGTGGAGTAGCCAGACTGGCCAGAGTAACCATTACCCTGAGCAGCAGCAAAATTATTCTGCTGAGGAGCGGAGTAACCGCCCTGAGCAGCAGCGTTGTACCCAGCACCACCGCCAAAGCCACCCTGCGCACCGCCACCGAAGTTATTACCTCCGGCAGAACGCTGTGCGCGAGTCACCTGAGCAGTAGCAAAACGCAGAGTCGGGCCGATCTCCTCGACCTCAAGCTCAAACGAGGTACGACGCTCGCCTTCCTTGGTCTCGTACGAGCGGGACTTCAGACGGCCCTGCGCGATAACCTGAGTACCCTTCTTCAAGGTCTCTGCAACATTCTCCGCATAACCACGCCATACCGACGCACGCAGGAACAGGGTCTCCCCATCCTCCCACTGGTTCGTCTGGCGATTAAAAGTACGCGGAGTCGATGCGATCGTGAAATTAGCAACCGCCGCACCCGCAGGGGTGTAACGAAGCTCCGGATCGCCAGTCAGATTACCAATAACAGTAATAACGGTATCGCCTGCCATTTGATGCCTCCTCGATAAGAGTTACAAGTATATTGAATCCAGTACAGCGCAACCCCCTGACATTTTTAGGGGGTCAGCCGACCGGAAAGAAACAACTACTTGCTGGAGATCTTCTGATCCTCCGGGCGGATGATCTTGGTACGCATGACGGACTCGTTCAGGTTCAGAACACGATCGAGTTCAGCTGCAGTCTCGGGGGTAGAGGTGAAGTTCACCACTGCGTAGATACCCTCAGACTTCTTCTGGATCTCGTATGCCAGGCGACGACGGCCCCAGATGTCGACGTTATCGACGGAACCACCATCGTTGGTCACGATCTCGAGGAACTTGGACAGCGACGGCTCAACCGCACGGTCCTCAACCTCGGGGCTGAGGATAACCATCAGTTCATATGCACGCATGATTAAACCCCTCCTTTGGGCTAAACGGCTATGGGATTTCCATAGCAGGAGATTCAATGTGCCCTATACGTGAAACACACCGGGTGGGGAACACGCATAGATTTCTTAACAATACACGAGAAAATACAGATAGAACAGTACCGCACCGCGTGACCTCAACCATGCGATGCAGTACCATAAACCGCAGAAGCTACGCCTCCCGACGCTGCTCCCACCACTGCACCAGGCGAGCCTTCGCCTCCTCCTCAGGAAGCGAACCCTCATCCAGACGCACATTCAACAAGAACTTATACGCCTCACCCACCACAGGGCCCGGCGCAATACCAAGAATCTGCATAATCTGACCGCCATCCAGATCCGGACGAATCGCATCCAGCTCCTCCTGAGCAGCCAACTCAGCAATGCGACGCTCCAAATCGTCGTACGCCTCAGCCAGCGAGCGCGACAGGCGACGATTACGAGTCGTCACATCAGAACGAGACACACGATGCAGACGCTCCAACTGATCGCCAGCATCACGCACATAGCGGCGCACCGCAGAATCAGTCCAACCTGACTCGCGGTAACCATAGAACCGCATATGCAGTTCCACCAGACGAGCCACAGCCTTAATCGTGTCATTATCAAAACGCAGCGCACGCATACGCTTCTTCACCATCTTCGCGCCCACCACCTCATGGTGCAGGAACGAGACAGAACCGTCTTTCTCAAACTTACGAGTCTTCGGCTTACCAATATCGTGCATCAAGGCCGCAAAACGCAGAATAAAATCAGGAGCCGGACACGGACCATCCTCACCCGTCTCCTTCTCCATCGCCTGCTCCATCACTTTCAACGAATGCTCATACACATCCTTATGGTGATGCTCAGGATCAATCTCCATACGCAAAGCAGGAAGCTCCGGCAACACATAATCCGCCAGACCCGTATCCACCAGCAGGTTCAAACCCACCCGCGGATAATCCGCCTCAATCAGCTTCACCAGCTCATCACGTACACGCTCAGCCGAAATAATCTCAATACGGCCAGCCATCTCGCGCATCGCCTCGAAAACCTCCGGGGCAACCTCAAGATTAAAACGCGCAGCAAAACGAGCCGCACGCATCATACGTAGCGGATCCTCAGAAAAAGACTCCTCCGGCGAGCGCGGAGTACGCAAAACACCCGCACGCAAATCCTCAACGCCACCAAACAAGTCAACAACCTCACCACTGGGCAAAGCCGCCGCCATCGCATTAATCGTGAAATCACGACGCACCAAATCAGCGCTCAAATCCGTACCGAACTCAACCGTCGGCTTACGCGAATCCGAAACATACACCTCAGCACGGTACGTGGTCACCTCATACACCACGCCATTCTTACGCGCACTAATCGTGCCGTACTCCTTGCCGATATCCCATGTATGTTCACCCCACCCACGTAGAATCTGCTCGCTCTGCTCAGGAGTAGCATCCGTCGTCAAATCAAAATCGGTGAAGAGACCATCCTCAACCCGCAGATTATCGCGGACAATACCGCCCACCAAGTACAGCTCAAAACCCTCTGCACGGTACAGTTCTCCCAGCTCGGCGGCATCCGGGTACTTCGACACAACATCAATAATCAGCGACATAATCCTTTAATCGTGCCAGAAAAACCACCCATGCGCCCACCCCACACCCACAACACCCCATCAAAGACAGCTATCTCACCCCAAACCGAGACACAAAAACCTCAGCCTATCAGTTAAGGTAGAACCATGAGCATTCCCGTACCCCGCGCCCCCAAAACGCGCTTCACCGCGCCCGTGCGAGCGGTACCCGCCCCTGAAGAAGTCTCTGCAGGCGGGCTCATCATCGACTTCGACCGACCCGAACAGCTACCCGTAGCCATTATCGCCCGCATCAACCGCAACGGCCAACGCGAATGGTGCCTCCCCAAAGGCCACATCGAACACGGCGAAACCACCGTCGAAGCCGCACAACGCGAAATCAGCGAAGAAACCGGAATCACCGGCTACCCCGTAGCCTCCCTCGGCACCATCGCCTACTGGTTCACATCCAACGGCACGCGCATCCACAAAACCGTGCACCACTACCTCTTCGCAGCAACCGGCGGCGAACTCAGCATCGACAACGACCCCGACCACGAAGCAATCGACGTCGCCTGGGTTCCCCTCGAAGAGCTACCCACCCGCCTCTCATTCGCCAACGAGCAACACATAGCCCGCAGTGCGCGCGAATACATCACCACCCAGCTCTAAACACCCGCCGAAGAGCCCAAAAATAAAAGAAGCAATCACCCGCCGACACAGGAGAGACCTACGTGGCACGTAACGACGCCCGCTCAAGCGCAATCATGGCAGCAGGCACCCTCGTCTCGCGCATCCTCGGATTCGTCAAGACCATCCTGCTCACCGTAGCCATCGGCTCACTCTCAACCGTCGGCGACGTCTTCGAAACCGCTAACACCCTGCCCAACCTCATCTATGTCCTCGTAGCAGGCGGCGTGTTCAACGCAGTCCTCGTACCGCAAATCATCAAAGCGGCCAAAGCACAAGACAGCGGCGCACAATACATCTCCAAACTCGTCACCCTCACCATTACCGCAATCGGCCTCATCACCCTCATCACCGTCGCCTGCGCCTGGCCCCTCATCAGCATCATGGGCTCAGGCTGGAGCCCCGAACAACGACAGCTCGGCTTCATCTTCTCCCTCTGGTGCCTACCCCAAATCTTCTTCTACGGCCTCTACACCGTCATCGGACAGGTCCTCAATGCCAAAGACGCATTCGGTGCCTACATGTGGTCACCCGTACTCAATAATGTCATCACCATCCTGTCACTATTCCTGTTCATCTTCATCTTCGGCGCACAGACCCCCAACCCCAACCCTATCCACACCGTAGACAATTGGACCAATGCACAGACCCTTGTGCTCGCCGGCTCCTCCACCTTCGGCGTCATCATGCAGGCGCTCGTCCTGTTCATCCCCCTACGCAAGCTCGGCCTGCGCCTCAAGCCCGACTTCGCGTGGCGAGGTATCGGCCTGCGCGCAGCCTCCAAGCTCGCCGCATGGACCCTCGCTTCCGGTATCATCTCCAACCTCGCATTCCTCTACATGACCAAGGTTGCCGCAGGCATCGTCGGTCAGCGCGAACACTACGCCACCCTCGGCATCCAAATCCCCGGCCTGCAGGCACTCAACTACGCCTCCATGCTGTACATGCTCCCACACGGCGTCATCGGCATCTCCATCGCCACCGTGCTCTTCAACCGCATGAGCGCCTCCGCCATCGCCGACGACAGCGACAGCGTCATCTACGCACTCTCCCATGGCCTGCGCAACGCAGCCGTAGCCACCGTCTTCTGCATGGTCGCGCTCATAGTCCTGGCAGGGCCCATCGCAGTGCTCTTCAGCGGCGGCGACCCCATCGCAGCAACCATCATCGCCAAGCTCATCGTCATCACCGCACTCGGCACCCCCACCCTCACCATCAACTATCTCTACAGCCGCGTGCTCTACGCCCGCGAAGACGCACGCACCCCCTTCCGTATCCAGGTGTACTCCGCCATCATCATGGTCATCATGAGCTTCGCAGCATCCCTGCTCAACGCACAGTACACCGTGTACATGCTCGCCTTCATCTACCCGGTGCACAACATCCTGATCATGTTCATCAGCCACCACATGGTCCGCCGCCGCCTCGGCTACTACGGCCAGCGCGGCATCGTCAGCACCTACGCCCGCACAACCCTCGCCTCCCTCTTCGCCGGAGGCATCACGGCCATTGCACTCTGGCTGCTCGGCGGCTACCAGCTCGACGGATTTGCCTGGGCATCCAAGCTCACCGCAATCATCACCCTCGCCGTATGCGGCACCGTCATGGGCCTCGCATACCTCGCCGGCATACAAATCTTCCGCGTCAAGGAAGCCAACGCACTACTGGCACCCCTAACCTCGAAACTTGAGCATTTTGCCCGCCGCTAAGGCAGCACACAACGCCCAACCAGGGTAGCTGTCCGTGTACCCACCGCACCCCACACCAGGGCCCGCAGAGGACATAGGCAACCACCCGAACGCAACAAACTATCACTCAGCCCCGGTATCCTTCAATGCCGGGTAGAATCTAATAGTCAGGGCCCGCCACACGGCAGGCACTATGAAACCACCTCGGGAGAACACGTTGTCGCAACAGTTTCCGGTCGGATCGGTCCTCGGAGGCCGCTACGAGATCACCACACACATCATTATTACGGCAGAATCCGACATGGTGCTTGAAGGCACCGACCAGGTTCTCAACCGTAAGGTCTCGGTCGTCATCGCATCGCCCAGCCGCAGCGCACTGCTGGAAGCAAACTCCCGCGCGCTCGCAACCAACGCACGCGGCAACATCCAAATCCTCGACCTGGGCATCACCCCCGAAGGTAGCCGCTACCTCGTCACCTCCCACACCCGCCCCGACACCCTGCTGGACACCCTGCTGATCGAAAACCACGCACTCTCCAACGCAGAAGACGCACTGGGCACCGAAATCTTCGGTGACTCCGAGAGCAGCAGCTCCCCCAACACCTACGAGAAGGTCTCTTCCTCCGCCGCTAACCAGGAGAGCATCACCGCCGCCAAGAACTGGAGCTCATCCGGCGGTGCGGCAGTGACCGCATACTCCGAGCCCACCAGCATCTACGAAGATGACGAAGACGAAGAAGACGGCAGCCGCGGTACCTGGGCAGTCGCCCTGGCAGCAGTCCTGCTACTCGTCATTGTCGCAGGCAGTATCCTCACCTCCCTGGGTGCAATCGGCTCCAACCAGGCAGCCGCACCACACACCCCCAAGTCTTCCGCCTCGGCATCCGAATCGGCTGCGGCAGGCGCCAGCGCATCGGCATCCCCGACCGCTAAGGCATCAAACGACCCGGCTAAAATCGCATCCGTGGCTCGTTTCGCGCCCTCGAACCCCACGTTCATGAACGACATGGACACCCTCATCCCCCACCTGACCGACGGTAACGCCAACACCGCATGGATCAGCTACGGCTTCGGCACCGCCAACTACGCCGGCACCATCAAGGAATTCGGTCTGGCGCTGAAGCTGCAGACCCCCACCATCGTCTCCAAGCTGACCATCCAGCAGAACACCGGCGTCGGCGGCTCCTTCACCGTCTACACCAATAGCTCCGCATCCCTAAACGGCGCGGTTGAGGTCGGCAAGGGCACCTTTGAAGGCAAGGATGCAGTCGTCACCCTGGACACCTCCAAGCAGAGCATTGAAAAGGGCGCCTACGTGATCATCGTGGTCAACGAACTACCCCGCCTCACCCTGCCGATTGGAACTTGGAATTACGGTCTGCGCATCAACGAAATCAAGGTGGACTAATCAACCCATAACGCGACGCCGACAGGGCGCTCGCACCCCAGACATAAGGGCGTGGTTTCTGAACTCAACAGTTCGGAAACCACGCCCTTTTTGATGTCCATTTATGACTCTTTATGGCAGGGCCGCTACTCAAAGATTCACAGTGCGCGGAGTATCTGGATAAGGGTCCCCCAAAAATGGAATAATCGAGGATAAAGCCCTGTTATAGGGGCATAACGAAAGACCTACAAGGGAAAGACATATCCGATGACTGAGAATCTGGGAGGCCTCTTCGGAGGCGCCGCCCTGGGCAACCTGAACCTGGCATCCGCACCCGCCACCGAAGCGGCACCGACTGCCGAGGTTGAGGCCGACGCAACCGTCCACAACGTCATTATTGTGGGCTCCGGCCCCGCGGGCTACACCGCGGCAATCTACGCGGCACGCGCCGAGCTGAAGCCCGTCCTCTTCGCCAGCTCTCTGGCACCCGGCGGCTCCCTCATGAATACCACCGAGGTGGAGAACTTCCCCGGTTTCATTCAGGGTATCCAGGGCCCCGAGCTGATGGAGAACATTGGCCAGCAGGCTGAGCGTTTCGGTACGGACATCCGCTACCAGGACGTGGAAAAGGTCGAGCTCACCGGCGACGTTAAGAAGGTCTACACCGCAGATGGTGCTGTTCACCTGGCGAAGACCGTCATCATGACCACCGGTTCTCAGGTTCGTAAGCTCAACATCGAGGGCGAAGATCGACTCTCCGGTTACGGCGTCTCCTGGTGCGCAACCTGCGATGGCTTCTTCTTCAAGGACAAGGAAATCGCAGTGGTCGGTGGTGGCGACTCCGCACTGGAGGAGGCACTGTTCCTGACGACCTTCGCCTCCAAGGTGTACCTGGTGCACCGCCGTGATTCTTTCCGTGCTTCGGAAATCATGCAGACCCGCGCTTTCAACAACCCGAAGATTGAGGTTGTCTGGGACTCGGCTGTCACTGCCGTTCACGGTGAGAACAACCTCGAGTCGATTACTCTGACCAACACCAAGGACGGTTCTGAGCGTCAGCTGGCCGTTCAGGGTCTGTTCATCGCTATTGGATCCGACCCTCGCGTGGAACTGGTACGTGACCAGCTGGAGATTACCGAGAACCACACCATCGCAGTTCAGGGTCGTTCGTCGAAGACTTCCGTTCCCGGCATTTTTGCTGCCGGTGACGTGATTGACCCGACCTATCGCCAGGCAATTATTGCCGCTGGTTCCGGTGCTGTTGCCGCTCTGGACGCGCAGCACTACCTCGAAAACCTCTAAACTATTCGTATTACTCGCAGGGGAATCCGCCCCGTGTCAGAAAGGAGCACTCCGTGAGCAGTGCACAGCAGGCAACTGATACTACTTTTGACGAACTGGTTCTGAAGAACGACAAGCCCGTTATCGTAGACTTCTGGGCTGAATGGTGTGGCCCCTGCCGCATGGTTGGCCCCGTGATCGACGAGATTGCTGGTGAGTACGCCGGTCAGGTCGATGTGGTCAAGGTGGATGTTGAAGCAAATGGCGATACCGCCATGAAGTACGGCATTACCTCTATTCCCGCCATCTACCTTTTCAGGGGTGGCGAGGTCATCAAGAAGACCGTAGGTGCTAAGACGAAGTCCGCTCTGCTGGGCGAGTTCTCCGAGCACCTGGGCTAATCTTTCGAGAATCTAGAGAAAAACCCTCGGTGATGTTTCACATGAAACATCACCGAGGGTTTTTATATATACAACTGATTTCAGTTGCCAAATATTGTTTTATGTGAAAATTTAGCCCGAGAAATCAGAATCCAAAACGCGGATAATACGGTTCAAGTCCTCGACATTCGCGAATTCGATGGTCATCTTACCCTTGCGGGCCCCCAGCGAAATCTTCACCGAAGTATCGAGCTTATCAGCGAAAGCCTCCGCAATATAGTCCAGACGCTCACGGTGCTTCTGAGGCTGAGGAGTCTTACGTTCCTTCACCTCTGCAGTGCCGGATGCGTGGTTCACCAGCTCCTCGGTTGCACGAACCGACAGTCCCTCATTCACAATCTTCTGTGCGAGAGTCTCAATCTGAGCCTGGTCTGTCAGAGACAGCAGGGCACGAGCGTGACCGGCAGAAAGAATACCCGCCGCAACGCGACGCTGCACCAGAGCTGGCAGCTTCAGCAGACGAATCGTATTTGAAATCTGGGGGCGAGAACGACCAATGCGCTTAGCCAGCTGCTCCTGAGTAGTGTCAAACTCCTCCATGAGCTGCTGGTACGCCGCCGCTTCTTCAATGGGGTTCAGCTGACTGCGGTGCAGGTTCTCCAGCAGGGCGTCACGGAGCAGATCGCCGTCTTCAGTCTCACGAACAATCGCCGGGATGGTGCTCAGGCCAGCTGCCTGGGTTGCACGCCAGCGGCGCTCACCCATGACCAGTTCATACTTTTCAGCACCGTTTTCACGCGAGGGACGCACGACAATCGGCTGTAGAACGCCAATCTCACGTACCGAATGTATGAGCTCTTCCATATCCTGCTCATCAAAATCGGTGCGGGGCTGCTTGCGGTTGGGGTGAATATCACGAACATTCAGCTCAGCAAACTGGGCGCCGGGAACCGGGACCAGACCGCCCCGCTCTTCGGAAGCAGACTGCGGGGTGGAAACATCTTCACCAAAGAAGAAGTCCACCGGACGGCGAGTCAGGGTGGTATTGCGCAGTGCCGCGCCCATGTCCACACGGGATTTCTTCTTCGATGTTTCACGTGAAACATTCTGCGAGGAGGCGGGAGCTTCGACCTTCTCCTCTACCCTCTGAACTTCAACAGGCTTTTCCTGAGCAGGTACAGCTTCAGCAGGCTTATCTTCTACAGACTCAGCTTTAGCACTCTTGCGCTGCTTCTCCGGCTTGGCCTCATGAGCCATTTCGAAGAGGCCATCACTCATCGACTCTTCAATCGGAGTAGATGCTTTCTTGGGTGCAGTCTTTTCAGATGCCTTCGCCTCAGCATTACCAGAATTCTTCGTACTCTGAGGGATCAGCGCCCCCAGGCCACGACCCAAGCCGCGTCGCTTTTCAGCCATCGTTACTCCTTAGGACTCCCGGACGAGCCCGCTCATTTTTTTCTTCTTCATCTAGTGTAAACGAAATAAGCACTCGAAAGCAGGAGAGAAAACTGCACAGCACATAATCCGAATTATTCCTGATAATTAATTCTTTAAGGATGTTTTCTTGGGTTTAACCCAGAAAATACCGCACAAAATGAACCCTTTTGAATCATCAATAGACACTTCAAAAAGGCTCATTTCAAAAGATTTAGATTATGCAAATCGGCGTGAGAGTTCCTGTGCTGCCTCGCGGTAAGCGCGTGCACCAGTCGACGAAGAATCGTAGGTGATGACGGTCTGCTGATAGCTGGGAGCCTCAGAAATACGAACCGAGCGAGGAATCTTCACGCTCAGAGTCTCCTCCGGGAAGTGCTCGCGCACCTCCTCTGCCACCTGGAACGCCAAGTTGGTACGGGCATCGTACATGGTCAGCAGGATCGTGCTGATGCGCAGCTTAGAGTTCAGGTGCTTCTGAATCATCTGAATATTCTTCAGCAACTGGCTCAGGCCTTCCAGTGCGTAGTACTCGCACTGAATCGGAATCAGAATCTCTTCTGCCGCGACGAAGGCGTTGACGGTCAGCAGGCCGAGGCTCGGCGGGCAATCGATGAAGACATAGTCTAGACGCTCCATACCCTGCTTCTCGCGCCATTCAGTGTAGTCCATCAGGGCGTTCTTGAGGCGAGTCTCACGTGCGACCAGAGAGACCAGCTCAATCTCCGCGCCAGCGAGGTCGATATTGGCGGGGGCACAGAACAGGCCGGGCATATCGGGACATTCCTGAACAATTTCAGAAAGCGGCTTATCCTCAATCAGGACATTGTAGACACTGAGAACATCCACGCCGTGCTCAATACCCAGTGCGGTTGAGGCGTTACCCTGCGGGTCGTTATCGATCACCAGGACGTTGAGACCAGCCTCCGCGAGTGCAGCTGCGAGGTTCACTGCAGTACTGGTTTTACCCACGCCGCCTTTCTGGTTCGACACGGTGAAGACACGCGTATGCACAGGCTTGGGGAGCAAATCTGCAACAGATTTCTGAGCTTGAGGAGTCATCGGGTGCCTTCCATAATTCGGGTGGTGCGTCTACGGTGATACTTCTTCTAATGCCTCGCGTGTGGCAACACTCTGAGATATGTGTACGCAAGGAGGATTCAACCTCCGCTCCCCCACCATTCACTCATCTCAGTATGTTTCACGTGAAACATACTCCGTGAGGTAATGAAGCCTGTAGTGTTTCACGTGAAACATTAGTGATACCTGAATGGTTTGTGAAGGGTTCGGGGCCCTTAGTGAACCAGCAGGCTTTGATATAGAAGAGTCTAAGGTTTCAGTCCTTCCTTAAGGGTACCCGGCATCAGGTCAATACTCCACGCGAGAGGTCATTCTATGTACTCTACGGATGCAATTGCTGCGCGCACCCGGCAAGTAGGCGCACAAAAATGGGCGGCACCGCGTAAGCCAGTATATTCACCAGCTCATTGCGGCACCGCCCACTCAGGACGAAACCTTTAGAGGCGAACTCGAACCACCGTCGTCGGCTCTTCCAGCAGATCACCGCCGGCGGTGAGGATCTCGGTCTCACGCGCACCGTAACGGTTCAGCTTCTTCTTTGCTTTAGTAATCTCCTCCGCGGCACTACGACCCTTCAGAGCCAGCAGCTCACCGGTGCCGCGCAGAATCGGCAGAGTGATGTCCAGCAGACCCACCAGAGCGGACACAGCACGCGCAGTCACCACATCGGCCTCCACGGCACCCACAGCCTGCTCAGCACGCGAGCGCAGCACGATCACGTTCTCCAGCCCCAGATCCTCAACAACCTCATTCAGCCAAATCACGCGGCGCTCCAGAGGTTCAATCAGGGTCAGCTTCAAATCCGGGCGGGCAATCGCCAGACACAGACCGGGCAGGCCGGCACCAGAGCCAACATCAGCCACCGACGCGTTCAGCGCGATGTACTCCTGCACCACGGCACAGTTCAGCACGTGGCGAGCCCATAGGCGCGGCACCTCACGCGGGCCAATCAGACCACGCTCAATACCGGTCGTCGCCAGGTGCTGCACGTAACGCTCCGCCAAAGGCAGGCGTTCACCGAACACAGTCTCCGCTGCGGCGCGCTCACTCTCGTTGAGAGTAATCATCGAAGTCTCCATACTAGGCTCCTGCCTCGGGAAGAGAAATCACCACGTGACGACGGGGGCCTTCGCCCTCAGACTCACTGTACAAGCCAGCGGCAGCCACCACATCGTGGACCACCTTACGCTCATACGCACTCAGCGGCTTCATGTGCTCATCACGACCGGTAGCGCGCACCTTCTCAATCGCGTCAGCGGCAAGCTTCTCCAGCTGCTCACGACGCTCAGCACGATAACCAGCAATGTCCAGGATCAGGCGGGAACGGGTGCCGTTACCAGCCAGGACTGAGAGACGCACCAGCTCCTGCAAAGCCTCCAGAACCTCGCCGTGGCGACCAACCAGGTGGCGCAGTTCCTCATTGTCATCATCCTCATTGACGACCGACAGGTAGATGCGGTTATTGCGCACCTCAATATCGATGTCGCCATCCATATCGACAATATCAAGAAGCTCTTCGAGGTAGTCAGCGGCAATATCACCTTCCTCGTCGATGTCCTCAAAATCGTCTACTTCGCCCTCAAGGGGCTCCTCTACAAGCTGCTCCTCAACGAGCTGCTCGTCCTCATATTCCATAGCTTCAGTCACGATTGTCCTCGGGGTATTAGGAGGGGTGTCATAGGGGTAAAAAGTATCTCATACACGGTGCCGGGCCCGCGCCAACAACGGCGAGAACCCGGCCCGAGTCAAGGAAAGAAACTATTTCTTTCCGTTTTGCTTATTGCGTTGCTGCTTCTGGCGCTTCTTACCAACCGGTTGCTGACGCTGACCAGCTGCGGCACGCTCACGAGCCTCCTGCAAGTCCTTCTCGTGCTGCTCACGGGTCTTACCAATCGGGGGCAGGCCCTTCGCTGCCCGGCGGGCATTCAGCTCACGCTCAGCCTGAGAACCGGGGGTCGGGTTATTGCGGATAACCCACCACTGCTGGCCCAGCGACCAGATGTTCGAAACAGTCCAGTAGTACATAACACCCAGCGGGAAGTTAATACCGGAGACAGCGAAAATGATCGGGAAGATGTACATGATCATCTGCTGCTGACGGAACATCGGAGAGTTCAGAGCCGCCTCTGACATGTTCTTCACACTCAGTTGCTTCTGAATGTAGAACTGGGTCGCACTCATCAGAACAATCATGATGACAGCCTGAACGACAGTAGCGGTAGCGTCACCAGCACCCGGGTGCAGCATGGTCGCGAACAGCTGCGCACCAAAAATCTGCGAGCCATTGAACTGAGAAACCAGGTCAGCCGGCAGCATCAGCAGGCTCTCATTGTGCTGCGCCGCGTTGGGAATACCCATCAGCACCTGGTACAGACCGAAGAAAATCGGCATCTGCGCCAGAATCGGCAAGCAGGAAGCGAAGGGGTTCGTACCGTGCTTACGGTACATTTCCATCTGCTCCTGAGCCATAGCCTGGCGGGAGAGCTGGTCCTTCTTACCCTTGTACTTCTCCTGCAGCTTCGCCATATCGCCCTGCATCGCGGTCATACCGCGCATAGCCTTAATCTGCTTGACGAACAGCGGAATGGTCAGGGTACGCATCACCAGGGTCAGGAAGATAATGCACAGAACCCAAGTCAGACCGGAAGCCGGGTCCATGCCCAGCGAGGTGAAAAGAGTGTGGAACAGCCATAGGACCACGGAGACGATCCATTTAAACGGCCAAAGAATCAAATCAAAAATATTCACGCGGGAATACTCCTTAAGGACTCGGCTAAGTCATTGTGTGGGAGGCACCGCCTACTCAGGGCAGGCGTCACCGCCGGTGTGAGGGTTATAAAGATGGGGGTGGTTGAGCAGAATAATTTTCGGTTCTGCTCCGGGAGCGAAAGTACGCTTCCCCTCCGGAACTGGGTCGATACCTCCGGTCGCCCAGGGAACACACCGCAGAATACGGCGCACCGTCAGGGAAAGCCCGCGCATCGCGCCGTGGGTAGTCAGCGCCTCCAGGGCGTAGGCTGAGCAGGTCGGGTAGTAGCGGCACACATCCCCATAGAGGGGGGAGATGACCTTGCGGTAGGCCTTCATACACGCAATCAGCAGGTTCTGCGGTAGAACGTAGAGTGCCTGCAGGAAAGTTTCAGCCCTCACGAATTCGTTAGGTGCTAGAGCCAGCAACTCGTCGGGGCCCAGAATCTCGGCAGAGGCGCTATAGGTGCCGCTGTTATGCGCATGGAAGCGTTCTTCACAGCGCTCACGCTGGGGACGACTCACGGCTTCTCCTTACTCTGAGGCAGGTCGAGCTTAGCGAAAGTAGCCTCAAGTGCCGATTCGTAATCACGCCGCAGCTGATCCCAGCTGGCGCTCGCGGAGGCGGGAAGTGCTCGCACCGCGATGGCGTAGCCTTCCGGATGCGCGGCGCAGGTGAACGCAGCAAGTTCACGCAACCGGCGTTTGACCAGATTGCGTGTGACTGCGTTGCCCACCGCCTTCGACACAATAAAACCTACCTGGGTTGTTTTTCCAGGATTTTTCGCCGTAGATATAAGGATGTTCCGACGTCCTGTACGGATGCCGGAACGGAAGGCGTGGGAGAATTCAGCGCTGGTGCGCATACGGTGCCGTTGAGGCAGCACGTGTTCCCCTTTACGTAGTGTGGGAGATTCGGCTCTTGTGGTGAGCTAATCTCCGCATGTATTTCACGCTTAATGATAGTTCGCCCGCCGATGCGTGTGCATCGGCGGGCGAACTATATGCCGTGATTAGGCCGAGAGCTTTGCGCGGCCCTTACCGCGGCGGCTCGACAGAATCGCGCGGCCTGCACGGGTACGCATACGCAGACGGAAGCCGTGCTTCTTAGCGCGACGGCGGTTGTTCGGCTGGAAAGTACGCTTGCTCATACTTTGTCTCCTTGATTTTTTGCGGTTCGTGCCCTCACAGGTATCGGAACCGTACGCTTCTTGGTGCACGGAGGTACCGCGACTATTCGCAGTAGACGGTGCACACACAACAGCACAACTTTAGAAGAGTGGAGGGCGTAAATCAAGTTCTTGACGCTTTTTTCCGCGTGATTCCAGGCTCGTTTGTTCTGAGGAGGCGGGGGTTTCAGTGGGTATTAAGGATGCGGAGACACTACTAGCTCATGGGGTGCAAATCTGAGGATATTTACGGCAGCATAATATCCACCACGGTGTATATCTCATCCAACCCTTCTATTATTAGTGAGTTATCCACACCCATGCATTACCAGGCTGTTCCGCTAAATATCAAGGAAGAAGCCTTGCTACACACTCAAATCCACTACTTATCCACCTCTGTAATTACAAGTTTTCCACCGTGTGGAAAACTCTTGTGGATAACTTTCCTCCCCTGTGCATTAAGCGGGTAGAATCTTAATGACCTCGCGGTGGTTTCCGGCATGATTTTCTTTACTGAACCACCGCTTCACATCGAGTGAAAGTAAAGAATTCCATGACCGACTCCCTTCAGGCGCGCTGGGCGCATCTGATCTCTATTCTTGCCGCTGATCCGGCAGTGACGGCACGTCAGCGTGGTTTCGTGAATCTTGCGCAGCCTCAGGGTCTGATGGGTTCTTCTCGTCTCATCATTGAGGTGCCGAATAAGCTGACCCGTGCAGTCTTCGAGGAACAGATTAGTGCTTCGTTCCGTGCGGCTCTGCACGAGGCTTTTGGCCCCTCGACCACCGCGCTTTTCGATGTGAATGAGTCGATGCTTCCGGTTGAACCTGCAAGTCAGGACGTTTTCCAGGGTGAGCGTGAGGTGCCTGTCGAGCACCAGCCAACCCCTTCGATAACGACGGCTTCTGTGCATCCCGAGACGCCCGCTGGCTCGCGTGCCTTTGAGTACTACACGGAGCCGCATCCGGGTCCGGACCACTACGAGGTGCCCGCTGATGAGCAGGTCACCCGCCCCTCTATGCACGCTTTGGAGGCGGAGCGTGCCGGATTCCCCTCCGTACAGCAGCCCGCTCCGACAGCTCCTGTTGAGGCGCCATCTCCTCGCGAATACCAGACACCTTCTTTCGTTCCGGACGCCCCGGCGGTACCGGAGGCTCAGCAGGTGCATCCGCATGAAGACCCGGAAAACGTGCCGACTTGGGATAGCTCTGCCCGACTGAACCCGAATTACACCTTCGACACCTTCGTGATTGGTCAGTCCAACCGCTTTGCGCACGCAAGCGCTTTCGCAGTGGCGGAGCAGCCCGGCATTGTCTACAACCCGCTGTTCATCTACGGCGGTTCGGGTCTGGGTAAGACCCACCTGCTGCACGCAATCGGCCACTACACCAAGTATCTGTACCCGAATTTGCGGGTACGCTACGTGAATTCTGAGGAGTTCACGAATGACTTCATTAACTCGATTCGTGACGATGAGGGTTCGTCGTTCAAGCAGATTTACCGCAATGTCGATGTTCTGCTGATTGACGATATCCAGTTTTTGGCGGGTAAAGAAGCGACGATGGAAGAGTTCTTCCATACGTTTAACGCCCTGTATAACCACCAGAAGCAGATCGTGATTACCTCTGATTTGCCGCCGAAGCAGCTGACCGGTTTTGCTGAGCGTATGCGTTCACGGTTCGGTTCAGGCCTGAATGTGGATGTGCAGCCTCCGGAGCTGGAGACTCGTATCGCGATTCTGCGGAAGAAGGCTCAGAACGAGATTTTGCCGGTGCGCGATGACGTCATGGAATACATTGCGTCCCATGTCACGGCCAATATTCGCGAGTTGGAGGGCGCGCTAATTCGTGCGAGCGCTGCCGCCTCGATGAAGAAGCCGCCGGAGCCCATTACCCTGGCTGAGGCTGAGACTTATCTGAAGGATTTGCTCTCTGATACCGGTGGCGCGGAGATTACATCAGCACTGGTTTTGGCGACGGTGGCGAAGTATTTTGATGTCTCCATTGAGGATATGCAGTCGAAGTCTCGCACCCGTACACTCACGAATGCGCGTCAGGTGGCGATGTATCTTCTGCGTGAGCTGACCGAGATGTCTCTACCGCGTATTGGCAACGATTTGGGTGGCCGCGACCATACGACGGTGATGCACGCGGTGCGTAAGGTGAGCGCACAGATGGCTGAACGTCAGACAATTTTCAATCAGGTGACTGAACTGACGAATTTGATCCGCCAGGAGCAGCGTGCCGCCGGCTAAATGTGCTTTTCTCCCCGTTCCGTAGCTTATTTTGCGCCTCGACTAGATGTTTTATAGGATTCCGGGCGAGCATTCACGCTGGATTCAAGGATTTTAGTGACTCGAAAAAGTGGATTTTCGGGGTGTGGATAAGCTGTGCTTTAACTCATGCATTCGTGTGGACGTTAAGTGCATGAATATTCAAAAGGTGTGGAATCGAGAAAATGTATAAATATCCATACACAATGCATCCTCAGCACTGAGTGGATTCTTCCACTTAATGTCCACAGGCTACTTCCGTGTCATTGCAGGCAAGGAAGGGGTTTTCCACCGTTTCCACAAGCGTTAACAATACTACTGTACTTAAAGAAAAAATCCTCCCCATAACAAGTCGTTCTGCTCAACAAACCGGGCTGGTTAAGGTTTTTCTATGTGTCCCTACTGAAAATCGTAGATTTTTGCGGATTTGGATTGATTGCTGCATGCTATCTCTGAGGTTGGGTTTGCATAAGAAACCAACACTGAATCATCATCTAGTTCGAATCTTTTTTCGACTGGATTCACTGCATCTTCCACCTATCTTTGTAATTACAAAAATACAGCGGCCCTTAATGCCTTACCCCACCCAATTTTTCACTACAGGATTGACCTTCGAGTCTCTGTGTAATTACAAAATCCGGTAGGATGGATAGACGCGCGCGCGGAAGATTCACTGCGCATCAGAGCACGCGGTATTTCCGGCTCTATCGTCCAAAGTTTTACGTGCGCCCAAAAACTACTATCTAATTCCGTGAAAGGCGCCTTCTCGATGAAATTCACCGTTGAACGCGATGTCCTTGCCGAAGCAGTCGGCTGGACGGCACGCTCACTTCCGTTGCGTCCCACCTCCCCCGTACTCAACGGTCTGCTGATTACCGCCTCCGCAGGTGAGGTTAGCATCGCAAGCTTCGATCACGAGACTAGCGCCCGTCAGGTCATTGCAGCCGATGTTGAAGTAGAAGGCGTTTGCCTGGTTCCCGGCAAAATCCTGGCAGAAATTTGCCGTTCTTTGCCGAACGCGCCCGTCGAGTTCACTGCAGATGAGTCCGTTATTCGTATTCACTGCCGTTCCGCTAACTTCCAGCTGGCTGGCATGCCGGTCGTGGACTACCCTGAGCTTCCCGAGCTTCCCGAAATTTCCGGTACCGTGGACGGCGCTGAGTTCGCTGAAGCCGTTAAGCAGGTTCAGATTGCGGTGTCCAAAGATGAGACCCTGCCGCTGCTGACCGGTATCCGCGTAGAAATTAATGGCGACACCATGACCCTGCTTGCCACCGACCGCTATCGCCTGGCAATGCGCGAAATTAAGTGGAACCCGGTCAATCCCGATGTTCAGGCGGCTGTGCTGCTGAAGGCTAAGACCGTCTCTGAGGTCGGTAGCACCCTCTCCGGATCTGGTGAACTGTCTATCGCTCTGCCCGCCGCCGGCGAGCTAATCGGCTTTACTGCCGGCTCCCGCCGCACCACCAGTGTTCTAATGGACGGTGACTACCCCAACATCCGCGCACTGTTCCCGGAGCAGACCCCAATCCACGCAGTTGTTCGCACCTCCGATCTGGCTGAGGCTGCTCGACGTATCTCCCTCGTGGCGGAGCGCAATACTCCCCTGCGTCTGAAATTCACTCAGGGTTCGGTTGCTATTGATGCCGGCCGCGGTGATGAGGCTCAGGCTTCCGAGACTCTGCAGGCGCACCTGTCAGGTAATGACATCACCGTTGCGTACAACCCCGCCTACCTCTCGGATGGTTTGAAGGTTTTCGGTACTGAGTTTGTTCGTTTCTCCTTCACCGATGCGCCGAAGCCCGCCGTGATTTCCGGTCAGAACGAGCCTCTGGCTGAGGATGACCGCAACTACCGTTACCTGCTGATGCCGGTTCGCCTGCCGTCGAACTAGTTCCAGCCTTTGCCGCCCCGTACGTCTTTCGGTGCCCATGCGCCGCGAGTATGTGCGGGGTTGCGCTGTTTTTTCTGTGCTCATCCACGCGGAAAAACCTAGTATTGTGACCTCTCACTGTGCCTTCCAGCAGGGTGCCGTGAAGCCCTAAGATAAGAACCCTAGCTAAGAACCCGCGTATGAAACCCCGTGAAAGGAGCTTCCGGTGTATATCGACCATATTTCGTTGTTGGATTACCGCACCTACGCTCTGCTGAGTCTGCCTCTTTCGGCGGGAGTTACGGTGTTTCTGGGCTCGAATGGTGTGGGGAAAACCAACATTGTTGAGGCGATTGACTATGCAGCGTCGCTATCTTCGCACCGTGTAAGTTATGACGGACCGCTGGTGCGGATGGGCGCTTTGCGAGCTTATATTCGCACCCGTACGGTGCGTGGTTCGCAGCAGACGGTGACTGAGTTTGAGATTGCTCCGGGGCAGAGTAACCGGGTGCGCATTAATCGTGCCGCGCCGGTTCGTGCTAAGGAGGCGCTGGGTATTGCCCGCACGGTGCTGTTTTCTCCGGAGGATCTTCAATTGGTGAAGGGGGATCCTGCGGGTCGTCGTCGTTTTGTGGATGAGCTGGCTATCTCTTTGCGTCCGGTGGTTGCCGGCTACCGTAGCGAGTATGAGCGGATTTTGCGGCAGCGTAATTCGCTGCTGAAATCCATGCAGCGTAAGGCGCGGGACGAGAACGCTTTGAGCACACTCTTGGTGTGGGATGAGCAGCTGTCGACTCTGGGCGCCCAGATGCTTTCTGCGCGTTTTCGTCTGCTGCAGCGTTTTTTGCCGCAGCTTCGCCGCGCCTATGCGGGGCTGACGGACGGCTCTAAAGAGGTCGGGTTCAACTATGAGTCGACTGTTTTTTCGAGCATGGGCGAGCGCTCAATCGAGCATGCGGCGCTGATGCGCATTGAGGACCTCAAGGAGGCTTTGATGCGTGGTTTTGCGGAGCGTAGGCGCGATGAGATTGAGCGTGGCGTGACCCTGGTGGGTCCGCACCGTGAGGATATTACCCTGCTTCTCGGCGGCATGCCGGTGAAGCATTTTGCCTCGCACGGGGAGAGCTGGTCTTTTGCGCTGGCACTGAAATTGGCGTCCTGGTTTGTGCATGTTGAGGATGACTCCTCGGTGGGTTCTTCGCCGATTCTGATTCTTGATGATGTGTTTGCGGAGCTGGATTCTGCGCGCCGCCACCGCCTGGGTGCGATGGTTGCTGGCGCGGAGCAGGTGCTGATTACCTGCGCGGTACTTAGTGATATTCCGGAGGAGCTGGGCGACTACCGGCTGGTGTCGGTGACCGCGGGACACGCCGAGTATGCGCATCCTGCCACCGACTCTGTCACTGACTCTGCGGGACGGTCGAGCTCAACCGATTCTGCGCTCGAGGAGAGTGACGGCAATGAGTAACCCCACCCGTCCCCAAAACCATGTTTCACGTGAAACATTCGATGAATTCGCGGAATCGCAGTTTGTGGAGACTCAAAATCCGCGCGAGGTTGACTGCGTAGGTGAGTTCTACCGTGACGAGGTGGATGCCCCCTCCGCCCTGCTGACCCGCATGCGAGTGGCGGCTCAAGAACGCGGCGAGGCGCCCCTGAACGTCTTCTCAGCGAATAAAATTATGCGCGATTTTGGTGCGGTCATGTCCGGCACCGCCTCGAAGAAGAAATCACTGCGAGCGCAGGGCTGGGACCCCCGCGTTATGGGCGGCTATAGCGGCCCCGGAGAGAGCTCTCGCGATCCCAAACCCCTCGGTGGTATCGTCAGTGCTCTGATGCGTTCTCGCGGATGGAAAGAGCCCGTGGCAGTCTCTAGTGTGCTGGCTCGCTGGGCAGAGCTGGTGGGTCCTGAAATCGCGGCGCACACCCGCCCGATCAGCTTCGAAAACTCCATTGTTGAAGTCCAATGCGACTCTACCGCCTGGACGACTCAGCTGCGCCTGATGCAGGGGCACCTCATTGAACTATTCCGCCACGAACTGGGTGAAGGTATCGTAGCTCAAGTTCGAGTACTGGGTCCGAACAACGGACACTGGAATCAGCGAGGCTATCGGCGCGCTACCGGCATGCGCGGTGTACGCGACACATACGGGTAGCCTTCTGATTGACCCCGACTCTCGGGCACCTTCTGGTTGAACAGCGTTAGGTCAAAATAAGCCTTTTTCTACACGGCATGAAAGCTATAGAAGCGCCAGCAATCCCCACGAGGCTGTGAACTGTACCCCCTTACCTCAAGAGGGGGTTGAACCACTCTAAACCGCCTTTGTGGGCTTTTGAGCGGGTGATAGCCCTCAAAAAGCTCAATAAATGACGTATACAGATGGTTTTATGCTCTCTTGCTCGGTAAAATAAAAGAGACAATGCGTAAAGTGTGCCCACCTATGGGCACTACCGGCAGCACGGGTTGTAATAGGCACTTTCTTGTGCCCTCTGTGAGGCGTTCTAGGCTCCGCTCTTGACTACCCGTAACTTTTCTTCGCCGGTTGCATCATCTACTCAAGGAGTTCTGCCTCGTGGCATCTGAACAGAATGCATCTGAACAGCAGCATGAATACGGTGCATCCGATATTACCGTGCTGGAAGGTCTGGAAGCGGTTCGCAAGCGCCCCGGCATGTACATTGGCTCGACCACTGAGCGCGGTCTGCACCACCTGGTCTACGAGGTTGTAGATAACTCGGTTGACGAGGCGCTCGCTGGCTACGCCTCCGAAATTGACGTGACCATTCAGGCTGACGGTTCTGTCCGTGTGAAGGATGATGGCCGCGGTATTCCCGTGGATGAGCACCCCACCGAGCGCAAGTCCACCGTTGAGGTTGTTATGACCGTGTTGCATGCCGGTGGTAAGTTCGGTGGCGGCGGCTACTCGGTCTCCGGCGGTCTGCACGGTGTGGGTATCTCCGTGGTGAACGCACTGTCGACCCGCGTGATTACCGAGGTGCACCGTCAGGGCTACGCATGGCATATCTCCTTCTCTAACGGTGGCGCGCCGGATGGCCCCCTGCGCCGTGGTGAGCCTTCCGATAAGACCGGCACTATCCAGACCTTCTACCCGGATCCTGAGATTTTCGAGACTGTTGAGTTCGACTTTGAGACTCTGCGCGCACGTTTCCAGCAGATGGCGTTCCTGAACAAGGGGTTGACCATTACCCTAACTGATGAGCGCGAGAAGTTCGTTGGTGACGAGGTTACCGACGAGGAGAAGGCGAATACCCTCAACCGCGTGCGCGCGAATGCTGAGGGTTTCACGACCGTCACCTACCGTTATGACAACGGCCTGTTCGACTATGTGCACTTCCTCAATGCAGGTGCGAAGACCATCGTGAACGAGGAGATTGTCTCCTTCGAATCTGAAGACACCGACCGCAATATGAGCCTGGAAGTGGCAATGCAGTGGACCGGTGCATACAAGGAATCCGTCTACTCATACGCGAACACGATTAACACCCATGAGGGCGGTACCCATGAAGAAGGTTTCCGTGCTGCTCTGACCTCGCTGGTGAACCGTTATGCGCGTGAGAATAAGCTGCTGCGCGATAAGGACGATAACCTCACCGGTGAAGATGTGCGTGAGGGCCTGACCGCGGTGATTTCGATTAAGATTTCTGAGCCGCAGTTCGAAGGTCAGACCAAGACTAAGCTGGGTAACTCGGAGGCTAAGTCCTTCACCCAGCGTGAGGTGAATGATCACCTCGGCGACTGGTTCGGCCGTAACCCCGCGGTGGCTAAGGATATCGTGCGCCGCGCAATCACTGCCGCTCAGGCACGTATTGCAGCTCGTAAGGCACGCGAGACGACCCGCCGTAAGGGTCTGCTGGAAACCAGCTCCATGCCCGGTAAGCTCAAGGACTGCTCCTCGAAAGATCCGTCGATTTCTGAGATTTACCTGGTGGAGGGTGACTCTGCGGGTGGTTCGGCGGTCCAGGGTCGTAACCCGAATACTCAGGCTATTCTGCCGTTGCGCGGTAAGATCCTGAACGTTGAGCGAGCTCGCCTAGATCGTGCCCTGTCGAATGCTGAAATTCAGGCGATGATTACCGCTTTCGGTACCGGTATTGGTGATGACTTCGATATTGAGAAGGCTCGTTACCACAAGATTGTTCTGATGGCGGATGCGGATGTGGACGGTCAGCACATTACGACTCTGCTGCTGACTCTGCTCTTCCGCTTTATGCGTCCGCTGATTGAGGCCGGATACGTGTACCTGGCTCAGCCGCCGCTGTACCGCATCAAGTGGTCGAATGCGCCGCACGACTATGTATACTCGGACGCTGAGCGTGATGAGGCTCTGGATCGTGGTGCCGCAAAGAACCTGCGCCTGCCCAAGGATAACGGTATTCAGCGTTACAAGGGTCTGGGCGAGATGGACTACACCGAACTGTGGGACACCACCATGGACCCAGCACGCCGCACCCTGTTGCAGGTGAAGATGGAGGATGCAGCTGCTGCTGACCAGATCTTCTCTGTTCTGATGGGTGAAGATGTGGAAGCTCGCCGTGAGTTTATTCAACAGAACGCCAAGGACATTCGTTTCCTTGATATCTAGCCCGAAACGGTATATACCCCATATGACATATGTCAAATGAGGTATATGGCTCTATGGGGCATAAACAAATGAGAAAGTTATGAGCGAAGAACACCAGAATGAGACCACCGAGGTTGACGTAGTCAGCAATGGTGGTGCTGAAAGCGTAGACCACCACGGTCACATTGAGCAGGTGGACCTGCAGACTGAAATGCAGCGTTCCTACCTGGACTATGCGATGGCGGTTATTATCGGTCGTGCCCTGCCGGATGTGCGTGACGGCCTCAAGCCGGTGCACCGCCGTGTGATCTACGCGATGTACGATGGCGGCTACCGTCCGGACCGATCCTTCAACAAATGCGCCCGCGTGGTCGGCGATGTGATGGGTCAGTTCCACCCCCACGGTGACAGCGCTATCTACGACACTCTGGTGCGTCTGATTCAGAGCTGGATTATGCGTTATCCGCTGGCACTGGGTCAGGGTAACTTCGGCTCTCCGGGTAATGACGGTGCTGCAGCGCCTCGATACACCGAGACCAAGATGGCTCCCATTGCCTTGGAGATGGTGCGTGATATCAACGAAGACACCGTTGATTTCCAGCCCAACTACGACGGCAAGTCCCTGGAGCCTACCGTTCTACCCTCACGCATCCCGAACCTGCTGGTTAACGGTTCTTCGGGTATTGCTGTGGGTATGGCGACTAATATTCCGCCGCATAACCTGCGTGAGGTTGCCGAGGGTGTGGAGTGGTTCCTGAAGAACCCGCACGCCACCAATGATGAGCTGCTGAACGCGCTGATGGCGCGCATTAAGGGCCCCGACTTCCCCACCGGTGCACAGATTCTGGGCACCAAGGGCATTGAGGATGCGTACCGTACCGGTCGTGGTTCCATTACCATGCGCGCGGTGGTCAACGTGGAAGAAATCCACGGTCGTACCTGTCTTGTGGTGACCGAGCTGCCGTACCAGGCAAACCCGGATAACCTAGCAATTAAGATTGCTGAGCTCATCAAGGACGGTAAGGTCAGCGGCATCGCGGATTTGCGCGATGAGACGTCGGGTCGTACCGGTCAGCGTCTGGTGATTGTGCTCAAGCGTGATGCTTCCCCGAAGGTTGTGTTGAACAACCTGTACAAGCACACCCAGCTGCAGGAAAACTTCTCCGCGAATATGCTCGCCATTGTTGATGGTGTGCCGCGTACCCTGTCCCTGGACGCGTTTGTGCGTCACTGGGTGGATCACCAGATGGACGTTGTCGTTCGTCGTACCCGTTACCGTCTGCGTCAGGCGGAGGAAGAGGCGCACATCCTGCGTGGCCTACTGAAGGCTCTGGATGCTTTGGATGAGGTTATCGCCTTGATTCGCCGCTCCCCCACCGCTGATGAGGCGCGTAGCAGCCTGATGGAGTTCCTGCAGATTGATGAAGCTCAGGCGCAGGCAATTCTGAACATGCAGCTGCGTCGTCTGGCTGCGTTGGAGCGTCAGAAGATTCAGGATCGCCACGATGAGCTGATGCGTATGATTGCTGAGTACAACGCGATTATTGCCTCGGAGACTCGCCAGCGCGAGATTATCTCTGAGGAGCTGGGCGAGATTGTGAATCGCTACGGCGATGAGCGTCGCACCCAGATTATGTACGGCTACAACGGTGACATGTCCATGGAGGACCTCATCCCTGAGGAGGAGGTCGTGGTTACGATTACTCGCGGCGGCTACATTAAGCGCACCCGCAGTGATCAGTACCGTAGCCAGCACCGAGGTGGTAAGGGTATTAAGGGTGCCTCTCTGCGCGGTGATGATGTGGTGGAGCATTTCTTTGTGACCACTACGCACAGCTGGATTCTGTTCTTCACGAACCTGGGTCGCGTGTACCGTGCGAAGGGTTACGAGCTGCAGGAAGCTGGCCGTGACGCGAAGGGCCAGCACATTGCGAACCTGCTGGAGTTCCAGGGCGGCGAGCATATTGCTCAGGTCATGGAGCTGAAGAGTTACGACGATGCTGAGTACCTGGTGCTTGCTACTCGCGGCGGTATGGTGAAGAAGAGCCGCCTGAGCGATTACGATACGAACCGTACTGCCGGCCTGATTGCGATTAACCTGCGTGAGGGCGATGAGGTTGTTTCGGCGTTCACTGTGTCGGCTCAGGACGATATTCTGCTGGTGTCGCGTAACGGTATGTCGCTGCGCTTCCACGCTGATGATGAGTCGCTGCGTCCGATGGGTCGCTCCACTTCCGGTGTGACCGGTATGAAGTTCCGTGAGGGCGATGAGCTGATTTCTGCGAATGTGGTCACTGAGGGCTCCTTCGTCTTCGTGGTCACTGAGGGTGGTTACGCGAAGCGTACGAGCGTGGATGAGTATCGCGTGCAGGGCCGTAACGGTTTTGGCATTAAGGTTGCTAAGCTAGTTGAGGATCGTGGTGCCCTGGTGGGTGGCCTCATTGTGGATGAAGAGGACGAGGTGCTGGTGGTTATGGCCAGCGGTAAGGTCGTTCGCTCGAACGTGAATGAGGTTCCCGCGAAGGGACGCGATACTATGGGTGTTATCTTTGCAAAGCCCAGTAAGGGCGATTCTATTATTGGTGTTGCGCGCAACCAGGATCGTCAGCTGGATGATAGCGACGATGAAACCACTGAGAACACCGAGGCTTCGGAGTCTTCTGAGACGCCCGGTACGGACAACGAGGGTGAAGCGGCAACTGCCGATCTCACCGCTACTGGAGGTAACTAATGAGCAGCACTCCTGCGTCGACACAGCGTTCGGCGTCGGCTGGCGCATCCAAGTCTTCGGGTGCGGCTAAGGCTGGTGCGCGTCGCCCGGCTCAGTCGCGTTCGGGTCAGGCTCGTCCTGGCGGTACCGCTAAGCGTCCTGCTGGCAAGCGCCCTGTAAAGACTATGCGTCCGACCGGTTCGCGCCGTCAGTTGGTGCGTCCGGCGCCGCGTTCGAAGATTCGTCGCGCGCGTTTGGTGGTTCAGAAGGTTGATACGTGGTCGGTGGCTAAGCTGATCTTCCTGCTGTCTATTGCTCTGGGCATTGTGACTGTGGTGGCTTCGGTGATTCTGTGGCTGTTCCTGCAGGCTTCTGGCGCGTTTGTCGGTGTGAACCAGCTGATTAGCTCTCTGGGTACCGGTTCGACTGCTGTAGATATTTCGCAGATGATTTCGCTGGGTCAGGTTGCTTTGGTGACTACTATTTTTGCTGTGGCCAATACTGTAGTCTTTACTCTGCTGGGTATGATTGGCGCGATTCTTTACAACCTGGCTGCGAAGCTGGTTGGTGGCGTGACCTTGACTCTGAGCGATGAGTCCTAGTTTGTAGCTTTTTGAGCTTTGTGTGCGGGCGGTACTGTCTCCGATGGAGACGGTGCCGCTCGTTCTGTATGCTCGGGAACCTTCGATATTAAATGTGATGCAGAACATGCTTTTTTGGTTTGGTGTTACCTTCAAAAACCTGTATAGTTATATTTCGTTCTACGGAAGAAATTCCGCAGAGGGAGGGCGTATAGCTCAGACGGTTAGAGCGCTTCGCTGATAACGAAGAGGTCCCAAGTTCGATTCTTGGTACGCCCACTCCACACTATGAAAGGCAATAATGAAGAGATTATTGATTCTTACTGTTATTTCGTGTGTCACTGTGAAGATCTTGAAGAAGTATCAGAGCAATGAAGTCGTGAAGGCTTGGAAGAATAACTAAACAGTGGTTTCCGCTGAGACGGGGGCGTGGCGCAATTGGTAGCGCATCTGCTTTGCAAGCAGAGGGTTAGGGGTTCGAGTCCCCTCGCCTCCACTTTCCGGTGATTATAGCAAGAGGGAAACGCCTGGCTCCATTCCGAACCCAGAAGCTAAGACTCTTCGCGCCGATGGTACTGCACTTTTGAGGGTGTGGGAGAGTAGGTCATTGCCGGTTTATTTTTGAAAAAGACCCCGTATCGAAAGATGCGGGGTCTTTTGTTGTATGCTGAAGCTGGTATATGGCAATCTGGGCATCTGTCCCATGTTGTATCTGACCTATGTATGCTTGCGGTCTTTGAGGGGAGCTCTTGACTGTAGCTTGGTGATCTTGGCGTGTGATGGCAAGTACAGTTGATCGAAACCCACATCTGCAGCGAAAAGGGTGCTGCTTGGGCGTGAATGAGGGATAAATGAGGTCTGAATAATAAAGATGAGTCACAAAAAAGAAAGCTGGGAGGTTCCTGAAGGTGAACACTTGGTGAACACACTTTAGCCTATCGATGGATATAATCGCCCCTCTCCCCCACATCTACGCTTAAGCCACATAAACCAACTTAAATATTCTGTTGGGTGCACCTATCCTGCCGCGGAATTTCAGTGTTTTTGCTCCTAAAATGTAGGCTCTCCAGTGAAACCCTCACGAAAACCCGTAAATAGATATGGGTTCATCTGTTATTTCGTGTTAATCCGGAATACTTTAGATTTCGCGAAAACCGACAGATAATTTTCTTGTGACTACAGAACTCATTATTCTCGTGATCGTGGTGCTTACCGCGCTCGCCTTCGACTTTACGAATGGCTTCCATGACACCGGTAACGCGATGGCAACCTCCATTGCAACCGGTGCTCTGAAGCCTAAGACCGCCGTGGCGCTTTCTGCGTCCCTGAACCTTGTGGGCGCATTCCTCTCCGTTGAGGTGGCACGCTCGGTCGGTAGCGGTATCGTGAACCTAGACCGTATCGATGTAGCGACGGATGGTTCAGCGCTGATGCTCATCGTCTTTACCGGCCTGGTTGGCGGCATCCTCTGGAACGTTTTGACCTGGCTTTTGGGTCTTCCCTCCTCCTCGTCGCACGCTCTGTTCGGTGGCCTGATTGGTTCGGCTATTGTCGCTATCGGCTTTGACGGAGTGCAGTGGATGGGCGTTCTATCCAAGATTATTGTTCCCGCGGTTCTCTCCCCCGTCATCGCGGCTATCGTGGCAGCAACCGGTACCTGGCTGGTTTACCGTATTGCTGCTCCGGTTGCTGATGACCGTAAGCACGGTGGTTTCCGCAAGGGACAGATTGCGACCGCCTCCCTGATGTCTCTGGCACACGGTACCAACGATGCGCAGAAGACCATGGGCGTGATTTTCCTGGCTCTGGTTGCTTCGGGCACCCTGAACAATGACGATGCGATTCCCATGTGGGTGAAGGCAGCCTGTGCTGTTGCTATTGCCCTGGGTACTTACCTGGGCGGCTGGCGCATTATCCGTACCCTCGGTAAGGGCATTGTTGAGGTGGATACCCCTCAGGGCGTTGCTGCTGACGGCGCGTCTGCTGCGATTATTCTGACCTCTTCGCACTTCGGTATGGCACTGTCCACCACTCACGTGGCATCCGGCTCGATTCTGGGTAGTGGCCTGGGTCGTAAGGGCGCTGAGGTTCGCTGGTATGTTGCTGGCCGTATGGTGGTTGCTTGGCTGATTACTCTGCCGGCTGCCGCAATTGTAGGTGCGCTGACCTGGTTGATTGGTCACGGCCTGAATACTCTGAGCGGTACTCAGTTTGTTGGCGAAATGACCGTGTTTGCGTTGCTGATTATCTTCTGCTTCCTGATGTGGCGCCATTCCCGGAAGGACAACATTGATGCTTCGAATGTGACTGGCGACTGGGATGAAAAGGAAGGCGCTGCAGTCACCAGCGCTGAAGTATCCGCAGAAGCTCAGACTCTTGCTACTGAGAAGGCAGGTTCGTAGCCATGCAGTACGTAATCGACATTCTAGATAAGGTCATTCCGGTGTTTATCGCCGGTCTGTTCTTCGGTGCGGGCCTTCCGGCACTGTATGCGATGGGTCTGCGTCTGCTGGCCGGTCGTACCGAATACACGGCGGACGGCAAGCTTGTGGAAATTGAGCCTCCGGGAACGATGGCGAAGATTGCCGCGTCCTGCATTTTTGCTATTATCGTAGCAATCGTAATCATCGGTATTCTCTGGGTCGCTAAGGACTTTATCGACCACACTTTCGGCTGGAATATCTTCGGCGTAACCGGTGGAGGCCACTAATCCCGTGAACACTAAATTGCATATGATGACTGCTTTGAAGGAGGGGCTCGGTGCCTGATAAGAGCATAATCTCTCGAGTAATCGACTGGCTGAGCATCGGGTATCCCAAGGATGTTCCGGTGCAGGACCGTGCGGCAGTGATGGCTATTTTGAAGATGCGTCTGACCGATGAGCAGCTGCAGGAAGTTGTTCGTCAGCTCATGCAGTCTCGCGCTGCCCGTGGTGAGGCATATGTCAGTGACCAGCGCATTAATGAGTACATGCGTCGCGTGGTGGACCATACTCCGACTCCTCAGGATATTGATCGTGTCGCTAAGATTCTTGGTGCTCACGGTTTCCTAATTGCGGAGAATCACGTGAACGAGGATGCAGAGCCCCTCGCAGGCGGCACCGAGTATGTTGCGTATGAGGATCCGACGACCGGTGAGATTCGCATTGCGGAGCTTGCTGCTGAGTCGGCTAATATCCCGGCTCCGAACGCTGCTTCGGTTGAGGAAGCCTAAATAATCTGTGCTGAGAGTTCAGAGCTCTCATGAAGCTTATGATCTATGGGGTGGACTGAGTCCACCCCATAGATTTTCTTTATGCCCTTGTGATTGATGCGCCGCGATTCTTTAGCAGATGTAAGGACGCGAGCGGTATTCTAGAGGGACTTCACTCCCCTCAAACCGCCGGTGGGCTTTGCGCTCGCTCTCACTATGGAGATTCTGTGTCTTCTTCACCTACCCCTGAACCCGAGAACTCTCACATTACATCCGCTCAGGGCTCTTCTGAGGCGGCATCGGTTGCCGCTGAGGACTCTGTTGCTCAGACCCCATCTACTCGCGTAAATGCCGCTCGCAAGGCTATTGCCGGGCAGATGCGCCACCTCGTGGTGCCCCGCCGCTCACTGCTTCTGACAGGCGGCGTGGTTGCCGCCACCGGGGTGCTCGCCGCAATGCCGCAGATTGCGGCAACCGGAGTGCTGGGCGAGGATGCGGCAGCGGTGGTTTCAACCGAGAAGCTGTTGGCGCGCCGCGAGCGTCTGATTCGTGAAAATATCGATACCCGCTACCTGAAGATTGAGTCGCTGGGGCGTATCTATGTGGGTCAGGGGCGCCGTGAGCAGGATCTGCGTCTGGTGGGTTCTTTCTCCCTCACGGAGGCGGCACAGGCCGATTTGCCGGTGGCTGCTACAGCGCTGACAAACCTGTCTGTCTACGGTTCTTTGAATCGGCTGAGCGTCACCTACGGAGGTGTGGACTTGGCGAATGACCCGCAGAATATTGCTCATACGGTGACGGATGCGCCGGTGAGCCCGCTACGCGTGAACGAATCGGCAATCCTGAAGGAAGAGCAGTGGCTGAAGGTGCTGACCGCTAACGCGGCTCTGGGAACGACTGCGAGCTACGCCCAGGTGGGCCTGCTGGCAGATGAGCTGCATCTGAATACTGCAGTGATTGATGAGAACTATGAATCCCTGATGAAGCGTTTCCGTACTCTGGCTGAGCTGGATTTGAAGAACGAGAGGGTGCAGCAGATTCACCTGAATATTCAGTTGGCTCCGGAGAAGGCACTGAGCCTGCCCTCGGGTGCGCAGTCGAAGATTTCGGTGAGTGTTGCCGAGTCTTCGCGTGTGGCAACGGTCACTGATGTGTTGTCGAAGGCTGCCACGAAGAAGGAGCTCAACACTTTGGCGTCGTTCTCACTGGTGTGGAATGCTCGCGAGAAATATCCGTCGGCGAGCCAGCGGGATGGGTTTAAGGTGGGTTTCACGGCTCCTGAGTCGAAGGAGGAGACTGCGAAGGAGGCACAACGCACTGCGGTTCGTAAGTACCTGCAGGAAGTTAGTGCCTCCCTGCAGGCTCTGACGAAGCGTGAGGCGACAGTGCCGGGTGAGGTTATTACCTAAATCCCTCAGTAATGTGATGGGTTTAACTAAAAAAATGCACCTGAGGATTTGGTGAAGTCGTAAAAGGTGTTATAGACTAGTAGGGCACCACGGGGGCGTGGCGCAATTGGTAGCGCATCTGCTTTGCAAGCAGAGGGTTAGGGGTTCGAGTCCCCTCGCCTCCACTTTCCGGTGATTATAGCAAGAGGGAAACGCCTGGCTCCATTCCGAACCCAGAAGCTAAGACTCTTCGCGCCGATGGTACTGCACTTTTGAGGGTGTGGGAGAGTAGGTCATTGCCGGTTTATTTTTCAACCGAGAACCCCATGTTGAAAGACATGGGGTTCTTTGTATATCCGGGTATCTCAGGGAAATACAGCAGGGTGCACCCAAGGAGATTTAGTGCTCTATCTCTAGCGCCTCCTTTTGCCTCTGCCCCCCCTAAAAAAATAAATAAATAAATAGCCGCCCACCAGAGTACAACTCTAGCGGGCGGCTATCTTTCATAAAGCACTCCCTCACGCCGCTAGCGGCGTCTCAGAACGTGTAGAGAGGAAAAATGGGGAATATAACGCTTATGCGTTCTTCCAGGGGTCCTCCACGGGGCGAGCTGCGTTATAGGCTGCAGCGCCCGCAACACCCAGAGCAACCAGCAGACCCAGGAATGCCAGGCCCTTACGGGGGCGCTTGCCGCCGTTACGCTCAATACGAGCTAGTTCCTTCTCAGCGGAACGAACGGTCTTCGTGGTAGCCTTACGAGCCTTGTTCAGGGCCTTCTTGTTGCCGGTCAGCTTCTCAGCGAACATCTCAGCGGTCTTGCCTTCCAGCGCGGATTCAACAGCAGCCAGAGAAGAGACGATAGCCTGAGCCTTAGCAGCCTTGCGTGCCTTACGCTTCTTGCAGCAGAACATAGGGTGACCTCCATCGGTTAAAATGCGCTAGCAACCAGAAAACGCCGCCGCGCGCGTAGTGTTCACCTCTCAGGATATTCAATTCCCGCCCAAAAAGCCCGCCCAACGGTGCGCCCGGGGCGAAAAAATATGTTAGATGGCGAATGAGCACCGCCCCGTGCCACAATAGAGCCATGACTAATGCAACTGCTAAGGCAACTATCCACACTAACTACGGTGACATCATCGTCGAGCTCTTCGGCAACCACGCACCGCTGACTGTTGAAAACTTCATCGGTCTGGCTGACGGCTCCCGTCAGTGGAAGCACCCCCGCACCGGTGAAATCATGAACACCCCCCTGTACAAGGACGTCGTGTTCCACCGCATCATCAAGGACTTCATGATTCAGGGTGGCGACCCCCTGGGCATGGGCGTTGGTGGCCCCGGCTACCAGTTTAAGGACGAGATTCACCCCGAGCTCTCCTTCTCCAAGCCCTACCTACTGGCAATGGCTAACGCAGGCCCCGGCACCAACGGTTCTCAGTTCTTCATCACCACCGTTGAGACCCCCTGGCTGAACGGTCGCCACACTATCTTCGGTGAGGTTACCGATGAGGCATCCAAGAAGGTTGTTGACGCTATTGAGGGCGTTGAGACCGGCTTCCAGGACCGCCCGGTCAAGGACGTTGTCATCTCCTCGATCGATATCGAAAAGCTCTAACAAACCCGATCAGAAAGCTCATACAAGCATTCTGCTGAAGGTATTGAGAAAACACGTATAGTTCAGGGGCCCGCCAGGATTCTTCCGGTGGGCCCCTGCGCTTATATGCCCACATACACCACCTTCGGATGAACTGGTACACAACCTTTGGAGGTTCAGTGGAGAACTTTCCCAACTACGCAGGCTATGCACAGACCCCCACGGTCTGCATCAACCACCCCAACCACGTGAGCTACGCCCAGTGTGGGCGCTGCAATCGAACTGTCTGCGGCGAATGCCAGGTGGCACTGGACGTGGGGATGGTCTGCCCCGATTGCTACCGCGATCTCACGGGCGGCAGCTCGAAGGCGCCGGGCTCCTTCCTGGCGCACCATTGGCATATTAGCTACACGCTCATTTTGATAACCGCTACGATTTACGGCCTGCAACAGATCATCCCCAGCCAATGGGTCGTTAAACATGGCGCCATCTGGTGGCCCTACGTCCAGCACGGCGAGTACTACCGCATCATTAGCTATGGTTTTCTGCATTCGCAGAATGACCCGATGCACCTGGTGTGGAACGTGATTAATCTGTTTATCTACGGCGTGTCCCTCGAACGCATGATGGGCCGCTGGAAGTTCCTCTTCGTGTATCTGGGCTCAATCGTCTTTGGAGCCATCGGCGTGTATGTATTGGCTCCTGCAACCAGTGTGGTGGGTGCCTCCGGAGGTATTTTTGGCCTGATGGGTTCGTTCTTGACCCTACTGATCATCATGAAGCAGAAGGACACCGCCCGTGTGTTTGCCATGATTACCGCGGTAAATGTCATCTATAGCCTTTTGACTTCGTCAAATATTTCCCACGCGTGCCACGCGGGTGGCTTTATAGGCGGCGTACTGCTGACGCTGCTACTTTTTCCTTTTGCGAAGAAGCCCGAGTCCTCGAATCCGCTGCCGTAAAGCCCTTAGGAGTGGCTCAACGGCAGGTATTGAGCCTGAAAAACCGCGGAAATCCGACACTGATATACGTTATCCACAGTAGTTTTCCACACTGTGTATAACTACATTCGTGTAATTCCACGATTGTGAGTGTAGGTTAAAAATCTGTAGATACAGGCTAAAACAATCGAATTACACAGGCTGAATTACACGGGTGTAAGAGTTTTCCCCAGATTTCTCCACAGATGTGGAAAACTTTAAACACCAGGGTGTGTGTAATTACAAAAAAATTCCGGTGCTATGCACCGGAGAAAATAAAAAGTGCCCGGACAGATCAACTTTCCGGGCACTTTCACGTATCGAGCCCCTCACGGGGCAAAGAAGCAGCGGGCGCGAACCTAATTTGCCTGAGCCTCCGCCTCCTCAACCTCCTCGGGAGTGAGCTCCACACCGGTGTACAGACGGAACTGCTCAGCAGCCTGCAGAGCAATCACTTCACCGCCGTGAATAACTTCCTTACCTGCCGCGCGAGCTGCACGCACCAGTGGAGTCTCAACGGGCATCGCCACCACATCAAAGACCACTTGCGCCTCAGCAATAGCCTCTTGCGGGTAAGACAGCTCCTCGCTCTCCTCACTGCCAGCCATGCCAATCGGGGTCACGTTCACCAGAATTGGCGCTCGCAGATTGCCCACCTCCGGTGCCCAGGCGTACTCGTAACGCTCAGCCAGCGCACGGCCGGTCTTCTCGTTGCGGGCTATAATCATGCCCTGCGAGAAGCCTGCGTCAAAGAACGCGCCAGCCACAGCCGCCGCCATACCGCCGGAACCACGCAGCAGGAACGGTAGCGACGGATCCACATTATGCGAACGCAGCAGGGAAGCTACCGCAATCACATCCGTGTTGTACGCTTTCAAGAAGCCGTCAGTGTTCATAATCGTGTTTACTGCACCAATAACCGCAGCCGAGTGATCCATATCGTCTATCAGCGGAATAACAGCCTGCTTGAACGGCATAGACACCGAGCAGCCGCGAATACCCAGTGCACGCACGCCGGCGATAGCACCCTCAATATCAGTGGTGGTCATCGCCTTGTATAGATAATCCAGACCGTGCTTCTCATACAGATAGTTATGGAACTTAATGCCGTGATTTGACGGATGACCAGACAGAGAAATACAGATCGCCGTATCGCGGTTCAGCGCAGGGCGAGCCATCTTAAGCCTCGCCGCCAGCGTCGAGAGTGTTCTGAATCAGCTTCTTCACCTTGTTGCGGCTCACCAGGTCAGCAACCACAAAGTGGGTGTCGCCGGTGTCCACGGTGGGAACGATTGCGTTGCCGTCGTTGAGGGACTTCACGTGTGCCTCAGCCTGCGGGTCTTCCCAAATGTTGACCCAGGTAGCGTGGTCGCCCAGCTCACCCAGCTTAGAATCCAGAGCCTCGCAATAAGGACAGCCGGGACGCCAATAAATGACGACGCCGCCATCCTTCATGACCTCGCGTGCCTTCTGCTGATCGGACTGCTGACGTTCAAACATGGTTCCTCCATAGATGGGGTGCTCCGCGGTCTTCAGGAGGCGCTGAAACCTGCCTGAGAGCGTAGCTTAATAAAATTGACATATCAAGCATAGCCTGAGGTTACAGGGGTGGGGGAGAGGTCCTCATAGGGCG